>NZ_JAPTFQ010000019.1:0-63501 GCF_030985535.1 Stenotrophomonas sp. Sm2128 | reverse complement strand
GGGGGGGGGGGGGGGGGGGGGGGGGGGGGGGGGGGGGGGGGGGGGGCGCGCCCCCCCCCCCCCGCCGCCGGGGCCACCGTGGTCCTGCTGGGCCGCAAGCCGCGCCGCCTGGACCGTGTCTATGCCCAGGTCCAGGCCGTCGGCCCCGAACCGCTGCTGTATCCGCTGGATCTGGAGGGTGCGGGCCCCGACGACTATGCCGAACTGGCCCAGGCCCTGCAGCGCGAGCTGGGGCGCCTGGATGGAGTGCTGGTCTGTGCCGCCCATTTCCCCGGATTGACCCCGTTCGAACTGGCCGACCCGGCCAGTTTCGCCCGTGCGGTGCATGTCACGCTCACTGCTCCGGCGTGGCTGGCCCAGGCCTGCCTGCCGCTGCTGCGGCAGCGCGAGGACGCGGCCCTGGTGTTTGCGGTCGATGCCTCCGAACGGGTGGGGCAGGCCTATTGGGGTGGATACGGTGTGGCCCAGCATGGCCTGCGCGGGCTGATCACCAGCCTTCATGACGAACTCGGCCGCAGCCCGGTGCGGGTCAGCGGCCTGTATCCGGGCCCCCTGCGCACGGCGCTGCGCGCCAGGGCCTATTCCGTCGACCAGGACCCGGCCGCCCGGGGCCCGGAGGCCGCCGCTGCGGCGGCCGTGACCCTGCTGTCCGGCGCTGGGCTTTCCTGGCGGGGCCGGATTCTCGACGCCAGTGAGGCGCCCCTGCCGGAATGAGGCCGGGGGAAAGACGGAGTGAAGAACCCGTCACGATTGCGTTGCGATCCGGTGCCGTTTGTCGCACAACCGTCACATTGATGGCGTAGCGTGTTAATCTAGTGTTAACCGTTGTGGCTGCCTTCAGCCAAGCGGTAGGGAACCCCAGATAAATCTCCGACCAGCCACCCGCAGGGCTGTTTGGATGCGCTTTTTTTCCGCCATCGCCAACTCGCATCGAGGCTACCGAAAAATGACCCACCCACTCCGGATGTCCAAGCTCACCCTTGGTCTCGTGGCTGCGCTCGCCGCCGCTCCCGCCTTCGCCCAGAGCACCTCTGCCGGTGTCGGTGGCCAGGTGATGTCCGCCGCAGGCCAGCCTGTCGCCGGCGCTGAAGTCACCATCACCCACACCGAGTCGGGCACCGTTTCGCGTGCCACCACCGATGCGTCGGGTCGATACAACGCGCGCGGCCTGCGCGTGGGTGGTCCGTACACCATCACCATCACCAAGTCCGGTGAAGGCACCAAGACCGAAGAGGGTGTCTTCCTGAACCTGAATCAGGTCAACACCGTCAACGCCAGCCTCGGCGGTGACCTGGCTGCGACCAACCTGGACGCGGTGAACGTCGTCGCCACCGCAGGTGGCCTGGACCTGTTCAGCGCCACCAAGATGGGCAGCGGCAGCAACGTGACCCGCGAAACGATGGATGCGCTGCCGTCGGCCAACCGCAACATCCAGGACTACATCCGCCTGGATCCGCGCATCTCGCAGGTCAGCAAGGCTGACGGCGCGATCTCGGCCGGTGGCCAGAACACCCGCTACAACGCCATCCGCATCGACGGCATCAGCGCATCCGATCCGTTCGGCCTGGGCTCCAACAACCTGCCGACCGAGCGTCAGCCGGTGTCGATGGACGCCATCCAGGAAATCAACATCGACCTGGCCAACTACGACACCACCATCGCCGGTGGTACCGGTGCGGTGATCAACGCCGTGACCAAGTCGGGTACCAATGAGTTCCACGGCACCGTGTACGGTTCGTACCGCGACAAGGACATGGTCCGTTCGCGCCTGGAAGGCGACAAGTCGGACTTCAATGGCTTCAAGGACGAGAAGACCTATGGCATGACCTTCGGCGGCCCGATCGTCAAGGACAAGCTGTTCTTCTTCACCAACTATGAAAAGTACGAGCGTAGTGGTGGCGGTGTCAGCCTGAGCGACAGCCCGTACAACAAGGATCCGTCCAAGGGCGGTATCAGTGATGCCGACATTTCGGCTGTGCAGAAGCGCATGGCGGAATTGGGCCACCCGGTGGGCGGCGTCAGTGACTTGAACAACAAGACCGAGATCGAAGAGTACGCCGTCAAGCTGGACTGGAACATCAACGAGAACCACCGTGCGGCCCTGCGCTACAACAAGATGAAGCAGGACGTCGTCCGCTTCCCGCAGGTCAGTAGCAGCGCACTCTCGCTGAGTGACTTCTGGTACACCCAGCCGACCCAGTACGAAACCTGGATGGGTGAACTGTTCAGCGACTGGTCCGAAAACTTCTCGACCGAGTTCAAGGTCTCGCACAAGGACTACTCGTCCAACCGTGTCGCAGCCTCGCACCTGCCGCAGATGCGCGTCCGCTTCGGCAACAACTCGCTGTACCTGGGTACCGAGCAGAACACCCACACCAATCTGGTCGAGTCGAAGGAACTGAGCGCCTTCGGTGCCGGTACCTGGTACATCGGTGACCACACCGTCAAGTTCGGTTTCGATTACACCGACAATGACCTGATGAACTTCTACGGCCGTAACCTGTACGGCGCATATGACTTCCGTGACCTGGCCTCCTTCCTGACGGGCACCGCGAACGGCTACCAGCTGCGCGTTCCGCGCCCGGGCGGCAGCCTGGATGACATTCCTGCCAAGTTCCACCTGAAGAACACCGGTCTGTTCATCCAGGATACCTGGGCGGTCAACTACAACCTGAGCCTGATGTTCGGCGTCCGCGTGGACATTCCGGACTTCACCAGCCAGACCAAGTACAACGCCGACATCCAGGCTCGTTACGGCTACGACAACACCAAGCTGGTCGACAAGAGCCTGATCCAGCCGCGCGTTGGCTTCAACTACACCTTCGACAGCGATCGCCCGACCCAGCTGCGCGGTGGCGTGGGCCTGTTCGGCGGTGCTGCGCCCAATGTGTGGCTGGCAGGTGCTTACCAGAACACCGGCCTGAACTACGTCGAGTACAACGTTCCGGGTAATCCGGGTGGCTTCAGCGTCGATGCCGATAATCCGTTCATTCCGGACCCGTCGCGTATCGTTGCGCGCCAGAACGTCGACATCATCAACCCGGGCACCCGCCTGCCGTCGGTGTGGAAGGCGAACCTGGCCTTCGATCATGAACTGCCGTGGTACGGCATCGTGGCGTCGGCCGAACTGCTGTTCACCAAGGTCAAGGATGGCCTGTACTTCGAGCGCCTGGACCTGACCAATGGCAAGGGCAATGGCCCGACCTTCGTGTCTGCACAGGACGGTCGTGAGATCTACTGGAACGACAAGGGCCTGAACCAGGCCAACAGCAAGATCGACACCCGCACCGGCGACAACCTGGGCATGGAGAACGGCACCAACGGCGTGCTGAATCGCAACTACCGCCCGAACAACATTGGCGACGTGCTGCTCCTGCGCAACACCGACAAGGGTCGTGGCAGCCAGGCTACCTTCTCGCTGGCCAAGCCGCTGACCGAGAACTGGGGCTGGTCGCTGGGTTACACCTACACCCAGTCGAAGGAAGTGAGCCCGCTGACCAGCTCGCAGAACACCTCGAACTGGAACAACACCCAGATCCTGAACGCCAACGAGAACATCGCGTACAACTCGCGCTATGGGATCAAGGACCGTATCACCGGCACCCTGGAGTGGAAGCACAACTTCTTCGGTGACAATGCTACCCGTATCGGCCTGTTCTACGAAGGTCGCTCGGGCCGTCCGTACAGCTACGTGTTCTACAACGATGCCAACGGCGACAGCGCCATCGGCAACGATCTGTTCTACGTGCCGAAGGGTGTGGGCGACGTGCTGTTCACTGGCGGCGCAACGATGGAGAAGAAGTTCTTCGATTGGCTGGCGCAGAACCCGGAACTCGAGGCCTACCGTGGCAGCGTGGTCCCGGCCAACTCGCACCGCGCCAAGTGGGTCAACAGCTTCGACGTTCGTATCAGCCAGGAATTCCCGGGCTTCGTGAAGGGTCACAAGGGTGAAGTCGCCCTGGACATCATGAATGTCGGCAACCTGCTGAACAAGAAGTGGGGCCTCATTGACGACTACGGCTTCTATGCAACCCGCCGCGTGGGCAACTTCGCAGGTATCGATCCGGCCACCGGGAAGTATGTGTACTCGTTCACCGGTGCGGATGATTCCTCGATCCAGGAAAACAACAATGACAAGGGCAACACTGCCGTGTCGCGTTGGTCCATGCAGCTGACTGTGAAGTACAAGTTCTGATCCGTCAGAGCTTGATGATGTAAACGGAAACGGCCGGGGAAACCCGGCCGTTTTCCGTTCAGGCGAAAGTCCTTGCAGGCCACTCCGCATCGGCGTAGCATCCAGAAATGTGCGCGGTGCCAACGCCGCCGATGCGGTCCCGGAAAGGCGAACGCGGGGAGCACACATCCAACGGTCGGGCTTCCCGGCCGTTTTGCTTTTTAAGGGGGCGGCAGTACAGTCGGAAACCTTGAAGGAAGCAAAAAATTGGACATGACCACGAACGAAAAATCAGCCCGCGCACTGCCGGTGCAGGACGCACGGATCTACCCGCGCGGTGGGCTGGATGTGCTGTCGCGGGCCGAAGTGGCCCGCCTGCGCGATGCCTCTGCCGGCGGCATGCACGAGCTGCTGCGCCGCTGCGCGCTGGCCGTGTTGACCAGCGGCAGTGCCTCTGACGATCCGCGCGCGGCGCGCGATCTGTATCCCGATTTCGACATCCAGGTGGCGCAGCAGGATCGCGGCGTGCGCATCGACCTGGTCAACGCACCGGCCATGGCCTTCGTCGATGGCGAGATCATCCGCGGTGTTGCCGAACTGCTGTTCGCCGTGGTGCGTGACCTGGCCTACATGGCCATCGAGATGGGTCCTGCCTACGCGGCCGAGCTGGAGTCGTCCGAGGGCATCACCAACGCGGTGTTCGGCCTGCTGCGCAATGCGCGCATCCTCAACCCGGGTGACCCGAACCTGGTGGTGTGCTGGGGCGGCCACTCGATCTCGCGCGACGAGTATCTGTACACCAAGCAGGTGGGCTATGAACTGGGCCTGCGCGGCCTGGACATCTGCACCGGCTGCGGCCCGGGCGCGATGAAGGGTCCGATGAAGGGTGCCACGATCGCACATGCCAAGCAGCGCCGTACCGTGACGCGCTACATCGGCCTGACCGAGCCGGGCATCATCGCCGCCGAGTCGCCGAACCCGATCGTCAACCACCTGGTGATCATGCCGGACATCGAGAAGCGCCTGGAGGCCTTCGTCCGCATCGGCCACGGCATCATTGTGTTCGCCGGTGGCGTCGGTACCGCCGAGGAGATCCTGTACCTGCTCGGCATCCTGCTGCGCGAGGAAAACAAGGACCTGCCGTTCCCGCTGATCCTGACCGGACCGACCGTGGCGGCGCCGTACTTCGAGCAGATCGACCGCTTCATCCGCCTGACCCTGGGTGACGCGGCCGCCGAGCGCTACGAGATCATCATCGGCGACCCGGTGGCGGTGGCGAAGAAGATGGCCAACGGCATCAAGCGCGTGCGCGAGCACCGCCTGGCGCAGAAGGACTCGTTCTTCTTCAACTGGTCGATCGAGATTCCGTGGGAGTACCAGCAGCCGTTCGTGCCCACCCACGAGGCGATGGCCGCATTGGACCTGCACCACGGGCGTGCCCCGCACGCGCTGGCGGCCGACCTGCGCCGGGCGTTCTCGGGCATCGTCGCCGGTAACGTGAAGGAAGACGGCATGCATCGCATCGAACAGTTCGGGCCGTTCCAGATCCATGGCGACCCGGACATGATGCAGGCGCTGGACGCGTTGCTGCGCGCTTTCGTCGAGCAGCGCCGGATGAAGATCTCCGGCGAATACCAGCCCTGCTACCAGGTGCTGGCCTGAGCCCGGGCCGGTGCGATGGGGATCGCGCCGGCCGGGGTGGGAGGGTGCGGGTCGTCAAGGCTTTGACGCCCGTCGCCCTGGATTGACCGTTCATCCTGCCGCCGCTTGCCGGTGGCGGGACGATGGCCCATCGTGGCCATCAACACGCTGGGGAGCGTCCAATGTCTTTGCGCCGGCAAAACGGCTTCACGCTGGTCGAGTTGATGATCACGCTGGTCATCCTGGTCATTCTGGCCAGCATCTCCTATCCCAGCTTCCGCACCGCGATGCGCTCGAACCGGCTGACCACCACCAACAACGAGGTGATCGGTCTGTTGTCGCTCGCTCGCAGCGAGGCCATCCGCAACCGCCATGGTGGCGGGGTGTGCGGCAGCAGCAACGGCACGTCCTGCGATGGTGAGTGGAGCAAGGGCATGCTGGCCTGGGGCGACGCCGATGGCGATGGCTCCGTCAGCGGCAGCGAAAGCGTGCTGCGCTTCTCCAAGGGCAGCAGCAGCCTGGCGGTCGAGGCTCCCAGCCCAACCGTCATCACCTTCGATTCCCAGGGACGCCGCCGCGCGTCCGCCGACCAGGTCGTGAGCCTGGTGCCGCAAGGCTGCAAGACGGGTGACCCCATGCGGACCCTGACCGTCCTGTTCTCCGGCCAGGTCCGCTCCACCGCAGGAACCTGCAAATGAAACGTCGTCGTTCCGGCATGGGCGGGCCTGCCCGCAGTCGTGGCTTCAGCCTGATCGAGGTGCTGATCGCGCTGCTGGTGCTGGCGTTCGGCCTGCTTGGCTTTGCGCTGCTGCAGACCATGAACGTGCGGTTCGTGCAGAGCGCCAGCCAGCGCACCCAGGCCACCAGCCTGGCCTACGATCTGATCGAGCTGATGCGCGTGCAGCGCAGCGAAACCCTCAACGGTGGCGAATACACCAAGGCCTCCTTCACTGCCGGCTCGGTCACCGCGCCGGCTGGCCCCTGCACCTGGCCCAACAGTGCCGACGTGACAGCCTCCAAGGCGAACGTGGCGCGCTGGCAATGCCAGGTCGTCAAGGTGCTGGGAGGCAAGGCCAGCGCCAACGTGACCGTCAATGATGGTCTGGTCACGGTGGGCATCGGCTGGGGAGACGAGCGATGGAACGCAGCCAATCCCGACAGCATCACCACGTTCACCCTGGTTACCCGTCTATGAAGCGCGCGCCTTCCGCTGCCAGCCATGCGGCTGGCCTCTCGCTGGTTGAACTGCTGATCTCGCTGGTCATCGGCCTGGTGCTGATGCTGGGCGTGACCCAGATCTTCATGGCTTCGCGGGCGGCCTCGCAGCTGTCCGAAGGTGTCGCGCGCACCCAGGAGAACGCCCGATTCGCATTGGAGTTCCTCGAGCGCGACATCCGGATGGCCGGGCACATGGGCTGCGTGAATGACCAGGCGCACCTGGTGCGCGCCCAGGACAGTGTCAAGGTCAACATTGCCGGCGTGAAGTCGGGTGATGGCAGCCCGATGGACTTCTCGGTGCCGATCCAGGGTTACGAGGCGCAGGGCACCGCGCCTGGCAACAAGCTGACCCTCGGCGCAAGCTGGGGGGCTGCCGGCAGCACGCCGTCGGCGATCACCAATCTGAAGCCCAAACCGCTTGGCGGCAGCGACATCATCGTGATGCGCTACCTGGCGCCGGAAGGCTCGCCGGTGCTGTCCATCGGCTCCGGCACTTCGCCGGACATCACGATCGCCAGTGACGCGGCGGCCCGCCTGTCGGCCGGTGCCGTCACCACGCCCTCGGCGTTTGCCGTGGCCGATTGCAGCAAGGTGGACGTGTTTGCGGGAAAAATCGCCGGCAGCACGATCACGGCCAGCAAAGCCGATCTCTCGGCGTATTCGGCCAACAACGCGGTGACCATGGTCTATCGGGTGGAATCGATGGCGTACTACGTGGCAACGAATACCGCCGGCGAACCCGCGCTGTACCGCGCGCGTGGCGCTGGCGACAACACGTTCGCCACCGGTGAGGAGCTGGTGGAGGGCATTGAGAGCCTGCAGTTCCTCTACGGCCAGGATACCGAGACGGCGATCAGCAGCACCGCGCCGCCGACCGGGGTAATCGCCTTCCAGAAGACTGCCAGCGGGGTCAGTACCGGTACCGATGCCGCCGCTGTCGCTGCGTGGCGACGGGTTGGCCTGGTGCAGTTTGGACTGCTGGTGCGCAGCCCGCAGCGCGCCGCGGCCGAGCAGGCCAATACGGCCGTGGCCCAGCTGGGCGTGCTCGGCGTTGGCTTCAATCCGCCCACGACCTACGACGATCGCTACCGCGCCTCCTACGAGGTGTCCGTGGCACTGCGCAACCGACTGTTCGGGAACTGACCCATGAAGCCCTCCGTCTCCCGTCGATTCCAGGGGCGTACGCAGCAGCGCGGTGCGGTGCTGTACGTGGCTCTGATGCTGTTGATCCTGCTGTCGCTGATCGGCGTGGTCGGCATGCAGGTGGCAAGCATGCAGGAGCGCATGTCCTCCAACTACCGGGCCGCCAACGTGGCGTTCCAGGCCAGCGAGCGGGCGGTCCGTGACGCCGAGCGGTCGATCGAGGAGATCGACAACAATACCGGCGACGGCGGCTCGTTGAAGGCTGACGCCATCAAGCGCATCTGCGATGACGGCTTCGATCCCACCCGCTGGGTGGGAGAGCAGAAACTGTCGGCGGCGCCGGTGGTCAGCGTGCGCCGCATCGACGCCTGCATCCAGGGCGAATCGACGCTGGGCATGGGCACGCCGGAAAGCGAAGAGCCCACCCGCGTCTACCAGATCACCGCGTTCGGCTCCGATCGCGATGCCGCCACCAGCAACGAGGGTACTTCCTCGGCGGCTGTCGACACTGTTTTCAAGCTTTGAGGAACCCGGTCATGGCGACCCGAAAGATCAAGATCCTGGCCGGCTCCGGGCTGTTGCTGGCGGTGGCTGGCGGCACCTGGCTTGCGATGAACCTGTTCGCCGCGCAGGCGCAGGGCACATTGTCGCAGCACCCGATGAACCTGAAGGTCTCCGCGCCGCCGTCATTCATCATGGCGGTGGATGATTCGGGTTCGATGACCTTCCAGACCCAGTTCCCAGGGCAGGATGGAACGGCGTGCTGGAACTATGCCCGGCAGAGCTTCTTCAGATCCAAGGGTGTACTGAACACCGTTGACGACATCATCAGTGGCTACGATCGCTATGGAAATCCCATCTATGGCGCGGGTGAGTGCGACTACTTCTATGTACTGCCAGGTGCCCGAATCAACGACAACAGCGGCATTCCCGCGCTGGACGTATTCGGGTTCGCGCGATCGGCCGCCTACAATCCGGCGTACTACGATCCGAACATCAAGTACGAGCCTTGGCTGAACATCGTCAAGGAAGAGGTCGTGTCCTATCCTCAGGCCAATACGACAGCCACCCTCATTGATCCGCGTGACACGGGTAATTCGCTATCGCTTGCTGCGAGCTACCTGGGTAAATCCAGTTGGGATGTCCAACGGATGCAGAAGGGCATGGTTGCGCCGCAGGGGCAGGCCTATGCGAATGTGACCCGATACGAGGATCGCTCGGGGAACGTAACGTATACATTCGGTAGCGAAAACAGCAATGGCAATAGCGCTGGCCGAAGCTGGACTTCGGCGGATTACGCATCTCTCAGGTACGTTCCGGCAACATTCTTCATGCCCTACAGCAGTGATGCGGACCCCCGTCCCCAGCTGCCGGGGACGACCAATGCATATGCGGGCGTGAAGCGCACCAGAATTGCGGGTGCCTGTGGCCCAGGGTGTGACATGTGGAAGTATGTCATCGCATCCGGTGATGCCGCCGCGCTCCAGAATTTCGCCAACTGGTACTCCTACTACGGTAACCGAAACCGCGCGATGATCGCCGGCATGACGCATGCGTTGAACGTCAACGACATGTATGTCGGCTACTTCAAGATCAACGACTTCCTGAAGTACAACAGCTCGTCGGATGATGCGAAGCGTCTCGCGATCCAGGACATGAGCCTGATCTCGCAAAAGGCGAAACTGTACAGCGACATGATTGCGCTGACCGCCAATGGCGGTACGCCCAACCGAAATGCGGTCAATGCGGCCGGCCTGCAGTTCATGCGAACCGACGATGCGGCCCCCATCAAGCTTTCCTGCCAGAAAAACGCGGTGATGCTGTTCACCGATGGCTACAGCAACAACGGCAACGGGTTCCCATCGAGTTCGATTCCCACCCCAGGGAACATTGACGGTGCCATGGGTGCCCCGTTCAAGGACAGCAACTCGGATACGATGGCTGATATCGCGGCGTATTATTACGTCAATCCGTTGCGCACCGATACCGCGATGCCCAAGGGCAATGTGCCGGTGCCGGAGCAGTGCGCGACCAGTACCGACAAGTCGCTGGACTGCAACAAGAACCTGCATATCAACTTCTACGGGATCACCCTGGGTGCGCGTGGCAACCTGTTCGATCCGGACAAACAGCAGAATCCGTATACCGATTCGGCCATCTACAACAACTGGCCGCCACGTCAGAACAACAACCCCAGCACCGTGGATGACATCTGGCACGCCGCGACCAATACCCGCGGTGAGTACATCAACGCGCGTACTCCGGCAGACATCACCACGGCCATGCGCCGGGTGCTCTCGTCGGTCACCTCCGGGCCAGCGCCTTCGGGCAGCCAGGGCCTGACCGGCGCGCGTATCGGTACCGGGTCGCTGGCGGTCACGCCCCAGTTCGAAGTGGCCAACGAGGAAACCGATTGGTTCAGTCGCCTGAAGGCATCCAAGCTTGCGGTGAACGACAAGACGCAGCAGACCGAGTACACGCAGGTGTGGGAAGCGGCGGAGAAACTGGGGGCGCAGCGTTCGCGCACCATCGTTGCCACCAAGGGCAATGCTGCAGTTGACTTCAGCAGCACCAATATCGCCTTCACCGACCTCTGCAACAAGGATGAGAAGCAGTATCCGGGCATTGCGCGCTGTTCCGCGACCGAGGCTGAAAAGCTGGGCGGCGACATCGCCACGGCCATGGCTTATCTGCGCGGCGACGCATCGCGCGAAGTACGCAACTCGGGGGGCATCTATCGCACCCGTACCACCGTGCTGGGCGACATTGTCAATTCCAGCCCGGTGATCAGTTCGCCCCGCGATGACTATGGCTACCAGCGCATCAGCACCGCGATGGCGACCTCGTATGCGACGTACCTGACCCGCAAGCGCAACAATGGCCGCTACATGGTCTATGTCGGTGCCAACGACGGCATGCTGCATGCCTTCGACGGTGGCATGAACGGCAATGGCGTAAGTGACGGTGCCGGAGGCAGCGAGACCTTCGCCTACATCCCTGGAACCGCGCTGGGCCACATGGCCAACCTGCTGTATCCCTACGTGGCGGCCAACAAGTCCGACCAGCGCTTCCGTCATCGCTACTACGTGGATGGACCGATCGCGGTGGCGGATGCACAGATCGGTGGCAACTGGGCCACGGCGCTCGTCGGTACGGCGGGCGCCGGTGGGCGCTCGGTGTTCGCGCTGGATGTAACCACGCCGTCCAGCTTCGGCACCGGCAATCGCCTGTGGGAAATCAGTGACGTGGCGCCGGGGCTCGACAGCACCATAAAGGCGAACATCGGCCATGTCCTTGGCAAGCCGGTGATCGTGCCGGTGAAGGAAGGGACCGGGGTGGCGTGGAAAGCGATCTTCGGCAACGGTTACAACAGCCTCAGCCGCAAGGCCGTGCTGTTCGTGGTCGACCTGGGATCGGGCGCGGTGCGGATGATCACTGCTACCGAGGCCGCAGCAACCGCACCCGCCGGTGACAATGGCCTGGGCAACATCGTGGCTGTCGACCGTTGGCGCGCCGACAGCGCCGGTGGGACGGGGCGTGTACGTGGCCGTGACGGCCTGGCGGACACGATCTATGCGGCCGACCAGCGCGGCGCGCTGTGGAAGTTCGACCTGGAAAGCACGGCGACCTCGGTCACCACGCCGGTGTTCACCACGGCGCGCCAGACCAACAACAACAACCAGGTGTATCGCCAGCCGATTACCGGTGGCATGACCGCCGTGACCGGACCCGGTGGTGGCGTGATGCTGGTGCTGGGTACCGGCAGCTTCTCCTTCGACAATGACCCCCAGGATCTCACCGCGCAATCGCTGTACGGTGTCAACGACACCAGCAAGGACCAGCCGGAGGCCACGATCGTGCCCGCCAATCTGGTGGCCTATACGGTGACCACCACCAACAAGTTGCGCACGGTCACGGCCACGCCCTTCTCCGGGGCGGCGCGCGGATGGAGCATTGCACTGCCCGGCGCAGGTGAACGCTTTGTTGGTAATCCTGCCGTGGCGTCGGGAACGGTGTTCATGCCGACCTACATGCCTACCGCGGGTGGCCGTGGCTGTTCGACCGAGGGAAGCAACTGGCTGTTTGGCCTCAATCCGATCTCGGGTGTTGCATCGCTGGAGCAGGCGCGGGTCGGGTCCATTACCGGCACGCCCTACGGAGCGGGCACGGCTGGCGTGAGTCTCGACACCGGCGGCACCGCACCGGTGAAGGACGTCAATGTCTCGGTGATGCCACGCCTGGCAAAGGGTGCCGATCGAGGCGGACGTGCCTGCTGGATGGCGGTCAACGTGGCGGGTGCTCCGACGATGTACGTGCCTTATCCCTGCGGTCGCCAATCCTGGCGCCAGATCCAGTAACGAAGACATGCCCATGAGCCTGAACACTCTTTCCCGTACCCTGCGTCGTCCCGGCAAACAGCACGGTTTCTCCCTCATCGAACTGATGATCGTGGTGATCGTGCTCGGCATCCTGGCCGCGATTGTCGTTCCGTCATACCAGCAGTACATCCGCCAGTCGCACCGGGGCGTGGCCAAGGCGGACCTGGTGGAATACGCGCAGCGTGCTGAGCGCTACTACTCGGTGAACAACACCTACTCGGGTTTCGCGCTGCCCAGCAAGGTGTCGCCGCGCGAGGGCGGGACCACACGGTACGCCATCACGTTCGATGGCAAGGCGTCCTCGTTCACGCTGACTGCGACGCCCCAGGGCAACCAGACCAAGGACAGCTGCGGGACGCTGAGCGTGGACCAGGCCAACCGCAAAACGGCCAGCGGCACGGTTTCCGATTGCTGGTAAATCAGGTGTTGATCTTCCTCTGAACGCCCAGTACAATGCGCCTCCCCGCCCGAATAGCTCAGCCGGTTAGAGCACTTGACTGTTAATCAGGGGGTCGTTGGTTCGAGTCCAACTTCGGGCGCCAGATACTGCAAAAGCCGCGAGAAATCGCGGCTTTTGTCGTTTTGGCCCGTCAGCAGGGAAGGGTGCGGTCGACACGCTCGCTGCGGATGCGGCCGCCGTTGTTGATGACCAACCTGCCATGCAGCCGGTCTCCTGCACAGATGCGCAGCGTCAGATTGGCACCGGGACTGCGCCCGTCAGGCTGGAAGAACAGCAGCGGCCGTCCACCGCTGGCCTGGGCGACGATGGCGATGTCGGTCCGGCCTTGATGGTGGATCAGGATGTCCTGGGCGGATGCTGGTGTCCCCCGGTGCCTGCCGCTGCGATAGATGATCCACCCTGCGCTCCAGTCGCGGGAGCACTGCTCACCGTCGTCGCTGGCGCACAGCCCGATCAGTTCGCGGCGCTTCAGGGCCTCGCTTCTGGCGCTGGAAAGACTGGCATGCAGGGTCAGCTGCAGGGCGTCGGCGCGTTGCCGCAACAGCACCGGGCGCAGGGCCGGCCAGCTCACGGCCAGCAGAACGGAAAGGATGGCGATCACCACCAGCATCTCGACCAGATGCATGCCGCGTGATGCTGAACGACAGTGGGCGGGAGTGCGATGCATGGCATCAAGCCTCGCGCCGCAGCGGGGCGGCCGCCATCAGGCACTGCCGCGCCCGCCTGCCCGGAAAGCCCTCAGCCGGCCGTCACCCCTTGCCCCGTATACTTGTCCTTCCCGGGAACTGGCAACACCATGAGCGACCGTTTCGAACTCGTCTCGCCGTATTCGCCGGCAGGCGACCAGCCTGATGCCATCGCGAAGCTGACCAGCAACTTCGAGGCGGGCATCGCCAAGCAGACCCTGCTGGGCGTCACCGGCTCGGGCAAGACCTACACCATCGCCAACGTCATCCAGAACGTGCAGAAACCGACGCTGATCATGGCGCCGAACAAGACGCTGGCGGCGCAGCTGTATGGTGAGTTCAAGGCGTTCTTCCCGCACAACGCGGTCGAGTATTTCGTCAGCTACTACGACTACTACCAGCCGGAGGCCTACGTGCCTTCGTCGGACACCTTCATCGAGAAGGACAGTTCGATCAACGAGCACATCGAGCAGATGCGGCTGGCCGCGACCAAGACCCTGCTGTCGCGCCCGGATGCGA
Organism: Stenotrophomonas sp. Sm2128; assembly: GCF_030985535.1. Classification (NCBI taxonomy): domain Bacteria; kingdom Pseudomonadati; phylum Pseudomonadota; class Gammaproteobacteria; order Lysobacterales; family Lysobacteraceae; genus Stenotrophomonas; species Stenotrophomonas sp. Sm2128. The sequence goes on along the minus strand of NZ_JAPTFQ010000019.1, from coordinate 49,281 downwards.
TCGTGGTGGCCACGGTGTCGGCGATCTATGGCCTGGGTGCGCCGGAGGACTACCTGTCGCTGCGCCTGATCCTGTCCAAGGGCGAGCGCATCGACCAGCGCGACCTGATCAATCACCTGACCCAGCTGCAGTACACGCGCAACGAGTACGAGCTGCAGCGCGGCACGTTCCGCGTGCGTGGCGAAGTGATCGACGTGTTCCCGGCCGAGTCGGACAGCGAAGCGCTGCGCATCGAGCTGTTCGACGGCGAGGTCGAGAAGATCACCCTGTTCGACCCGCTCACCGGTGAGACGATGCGCAACATGCAGCGTTTCACCGTCTACCCCAAGACCCACTACGCCACTACCCGCGAACGCGTGCTGGCCGCGGTGGAAACGATCAAGGTGGAGTTGAAGGAGCGGCTTGAGCAGCTGTACGCGGAAAACAAGCTGGTGGAGGCGCAGCGCCTAGCACAGCGCACGCAGTTCGACATCGAGATGATGGCCGAGGTCGGGTTCTGCAACGGTATCGAGAACTACTCGCGGCACCTGACCGGCAAGAACGCCGGCGAGCCGCCACCGACGCTGTTCGACTACCTGCCGCCGGACGCGCTGCTGGTCATCGACGAATCGCACGTGACCATTCCGCAGATCGGCGCCATGTTCAAGGGCGATCGCTCGCGCAAGGAGACCCTGGTCGAGTTCGGATTCCGCCTGCCGTCGGCACTGGACAACCGACCGCTGCGTTTCGAGGAATGGGAGGCGCGTTGCCCGCGCGCGATCTACGTGTCCGCCACGCCGGGCCCGTATGAGTACCGCGAGGCCGGCGACGAGATCACCGAGCTGGTGGTGCGCCCGACAGGCCTGATCGATCCGGTGGTGGAGATCCGCCCGGTGGGCACCCAGGTCGACGACCTGATGAGCGAGGCCAACGCGCGCATCAAGGCCGGTGACCGAGTGCTGGTCACCACGCTGACCAAGCGCATGGCCGAGAACCTCACCGAATACCTGACCGAACACGGTATCCGCGTGCGTTACCTGCACTCGGACGTGGATACGGTCGAGCGCGTGGAGATCATCCGCGACCTGCGCCTGGGCAAGTTCGATGTGCTGGTGGGCATCAACCTGCTGCGTGAAGGCCTGGACATGCCCGAGGTGTCGCTGGTGGCGATCCTCGACGCCGACAAGGAAGGCTTCCTGCGCTCCACCGGTTCGCTGATCCAGACCATCGGCCGCGCCGCCCGCAATGTGCGCGGCAAGGCGATCCTGTATGCGGACAAGGTGACCCGCTCGATGCAGGCAGCGATCGACGAGACCGACCGCCGCCGCGCCAAGCAGGTCGAGTACAACGAAGAACATGGCATCGTGCCGCGCTCGGTCGCGCGCCCGATCGTCGACGTCCTCGAAGGTGCGCGTTCGGATGCGGCGGAGAAGGAAGCCAAGAAGGGCAAGGGCAAGGGCAGGGCGGGTGTTGCCGAGGACGGAGCCGATTACCGTTCGCTCGGTCCGGCCCAGCTGGCGGCGCGTCTCAAGGCGCTGGAACAGAAGATGTACCAGCACGCCAAGGACCTGGAATTCGAGGATGCCGCACGGGTGCGTGACCAGATCCGGCAGCTGAAGGAAGCGAGTCTGGGCTGAACGCGGCGGTGCAGCATCTTCTTCACAAAAGTGTTGCGCTTCACGGCCGGCATCCGTAATATACGCGGCCTGCACCGACGCAATCGCGGACGTTCAGAAGCAAAAACGGGCGGTTAGCTCAGCGGTAGAGCACTACCTTGACATGGTAGGGGTCACAGGTTCGAACCCTGTACCGCCCACCACGAAGTCTCCGGAAGGAGGCTGTCGTGAACTGAAGAGCCCGGCCCTGGCGCCGGGTTTTTACGTAGCAAGGCCAGCTTTCGGGCGGCAGGAACAAGATGGGCGGTTAGCTCAGCGGTAGAGCACTACCTTGACATGGTAGGGGTCACAGGTTCGAACCCTGTACCGCCCACCACCTGGCTCCCGGCATTGCCGGTGCAGCGGTGGATCACGATGAAAGCCGGCCCTGGGCCGGCTTTTTCGTTTACGACGGTTGCCGGTGTCGAGCGTCAGCGCTGGGCAACCCATTCGTCGATGCTGATCATGCGCTGCAGCCGCCAGTGCCCGTCCACGCGTTCCCAGACCTGCGCGAAGCGCGCCGAGCCGGCTTGCCGCTGCGGGGCGTCGGCCTGCAGCGGCTGATTGCCTACGCGCAATACGCGATCCTGGCGTAGCCGGTACAACTGCAGGGCCGTCGGCTCCGGTGTCTGGTCATGTGCCGGGGGCACGCCCGCATGCCCGGCGTCGGCCTGCAGGATCTGGCTGCGCAGGGAGGCATCCCCGGCGTCGGCATCGCGGCCGAACAGGCCAGCGCACAACAGCAGCAGGGCAAGCATCGGCATGGCACGGTGCTCCGGAGAAGGGAGTCCAGCGTGGCACTGCCCCCTGCGCTGTGAAACCGGTATGCGACGAAAGCCGGAAAAGCGCCCGCCAAGTCGCTGCGGGAAGGATGAATCCGGGCCAGGAAGTGCCGGGCCGCGCTTCAAGGCGGCCCGGCGTGGTGGGCCACTGCGGCGTGGCCCGGTCATGGCCGCGGCGCTGGCTCAGCTCCGCGGCGGGTGTGGCAGGTCAGCGATGCCGACCCCATGCACGGATCCGGTTACAACGGATCGCAGCACAGCAGCTGGCCGTGCTTGCCTGCGTTGCCGAACGGGCACTGCGGGTGTGGTTCGCAGCCCGGTGCATATCCGGTCTTGGGCGAGACGGCGAAGGCCTGGCTGGCGCCGAAGGCCATGGCCGCGACAACGACGATACCGGCGACGGACGAAAGCACTTTCTTTCCGATCATGTGTATCTCCTTGGTTGGCGTTGTGGAGTTGCAGTTGCCGAAGGCACGGGAGTGCCGGTTGTGGCGCGAATGCGGTAACAGGGGGCCGCGACGCAATGCGCGGCACGCGGGATCAGGGCAGCGCCGGCTTCGGTGCGAGCGACGCGACGGCAGCCTGCACGACCTGGGCGTCGAGCTGGCCGACATGCTTGTAGGCAACGCGGCCATCGGCAGCCAGTACCATCAGCATCGGCGTGACGGTGGCGCGATAGCGCGTGGACGCGGCGGCTTCGTTGTCGATGACGATCGGGAAGCGCAGTGCATGTTTGCCGGCGTAGTCCGCCAGCTGGTCGTATGGCGGCATGCCGACACCGACCAGTTCGCTGTTGCCGCGGGCCGCAGCGATCTGTTGCAGCTGCGGTACCGAGGCCAGGCAGTAGCGGCATGCGGTGGAGAAGAAATAGAGGATCTGCGGAACCTCGCGGGCACCGCCGATATCGACGAAGGTCTGCTGCGTGGTGCGCAGCGCCAGCGCATCCGGGCGACTACCCAGTTCGAGGCCATGTGCTGCAAGACGCATGTCCTGCAGCTGCGTGGCCATCTGCTCATTGATCTGCCGCAGCTGGCGGTTCTGCCATCCGAGCGCGATGACCAGCACGGACAGCAGCAGGGCGACAACGGGGAACAGGACGCGCTTGAGCATCGATCATCCTTGAACACAGCGTTGGGTCGAACATACCCGAACTGGCGCGCAGGTTGTTAAGCGGATGTTCCCGGCACATCCTCCGACGGAGCGCATGTACTAGAGTTGTGCCCGCGCAGGCATGCGTGCATGCCCTCCACCCATCCCCAGGATCTTTCAACGATGAGCGATCATGTGCCGGTTTCCAGGCCCAATCCGTTCTTTGAACTGCTGTTCGGCGGCAACATGCTGGAAGGTACGTTCAAGGCAGTGATCTGGGTCGCCCTGTTGTCCGCTGTGCTGGCCTGGACCACGTTCCGCTGAGCGGGGGCGCGGCACTGCCGCCGCGTTGCGGCAGGCCGGTGCTCAGGCGCTGAAGGCCTGGCGCAGGCTGCGCAGGGTGGCCTGCCGGTGCTCTTTCGCGCTGGCCTCGCCCATTTCCAGTTCCTGCAGGCGCAGCCCGACCAGCGTCATCGAAAGCGCGTATCCCCGGGCCGCGTCGGCAACGCGCGACTGGCCGAGCGCGCGACGTGCAAGCGCGCTTACGTGCTCAAGGTCGGGCATCAGGCCAAGGTAGACGCGTTCGGCGCTGTCCAGATCGGGGGCTCGCAGGATCGCGTGTGCTTCGGAAGTGGGGGAGACGGAGGCCATGGGGAGTCCTTGTCCGTAGCGGGTGCTCGTTCAGAACGAGCGCATCAGGGAAATGAAGGCCGATGACTGAGTGCCGCGTCGTGCCATCGGGCTGTCCTTTACTGCATCGCCGAGCCACTGGTTGGCGACCACGCCGGTCGCGCGCCACTTCGTGCCCAGGGGCGTGCTGACCGCGATCTGCAGGCTCGGTGATGTCGCGCTGCCCGGATTGTAGGCGGCAAGTCCCGAGCGCAGCGCTTCCTCATCGCTGATGCCGTAGTAGTAATCCAGCAAGCGTGCGCTGGAGTGGACCACGCCGACCTTCGGGACCCAGGTGAAGCGACCAGCCTGGATCGGATAGCTGTAGTGCAGGCGCGACTCCATGCCACCTCCGTGCCCGGTGACCTCGCGCATCACGCTGGCCTCGACGATGCCCCAGTCGGCGCTGTATTCACCATTGATGCCGGCCATGGCGGACATCTGCCGGCTGTGCAGGAGACGCAGCTGAGGATCGTTCACGTCGTCGGTCTTGAAGCGCAGCGTGTAGGGCGTGACCGCCGCCGACAGGCGCAGGCCCTCGCGCTTGTACAGGTACATGCCCAGCGAGCCCGGGCTGGCGAAGAAGCGCTGGCCCTGCCAGGCAATGGACGGGACCACCAGTGGCTTGACGTCGTAGTGCGCATACGCGCCCGAGGTCGCGCCAGCACTGATGCCGGCCTGTACGCCCGGGTTGCTGTCGGCGGCCTGCGCGAACACCGGCAGGCCAAAGGCAGCGGAGAACAGCAGCGGGCGCAGCAGGGTCGAGGGCAGTGGCGGCATCGGTCAACGACGTTGCGGAGGATGGCTGCGCATGATGGGGGAGCAACATTGTCAGAACATTGCGTCGGCGCATCCGGCAGGCCGAAGCGGAAAAAGTGGGCGCCAGGCACTATGATCGGCACCGTTTCCGGTAGCCGAGCCCCTGATGCGCATCCTCCTGGTCGAAGACGATCCTGACCTGTCCCGTGCCCTGCAATCGGGGCTGGAGCGGCAGGGCGTGGTCGCCGATGTGGTTGGTTGCCTGGCCGAAGCGGCCGTCGCGCTGCGCGAACCGGTGCACCAGTTGATGCTGCTCGACCGCCAGTTGCCTGATGGCGATGGCGCTGGCTTCGTTGCCGTTGCGCGGGCCCTGCGTCCGAACCTGGCGGTGATCATGCTGACGGCCAAGGGCACGCTGTCGGACAAGGTCGAGGGCCTGGATGTCGGCGCCGATGACTATCTGGTCAAGCCGGTGGCGATCGAGGAACTGATGGCGCGCATCCGTGCGGTCTCGCGACGGCCCTCGGCAATGGTGACACCACGCTTGCGACTGGGCCGGCTGGAGTTCGATTTCGAATCGCTGCAGGCGCAGGTCGATGGCCAGCTGCTGGCGCTGCCCCGGCGCCAGGTGCTGGTGCTGCAGGCGCTGGCGATGCGGCAGGGGCGCACCGTCACCCGCAGTGCACTGGAGGCGGCGGTGTACGGCTTCGATGACGAGATCCAGTCCAATGCACTGGACGCGCACATCTCCAAGCTGCGCAAGGCGCTGCAACAGGCCGGGGCCGGCGTGGAGATCCATGTGATCCGCGGCGTCGGCTACCTGCTGGCGGAGGCCTGAGATGGCACGCCCGATCCGTTCCATCACCCTGGGCCTGGCCTGGCGCCTGTTCCTTGCGCAGGCGTTCACCGTGCTGTTCGCGGTGGTCGCGCTGATCCTGACCTGGGGTGACAAGGACTCCTGGGGCATGGACATGTTCACGGCCGAGGCGGTGGCCAAAGCCGTGCACAGCGAAGGCGGCCGGCTGGAACTGGACCAGGCGCGCTGGGACAAGCTCAATGCCGGGGCCGGCGGCAACCTCTGGTTCGCGGCGGTTGATGACAGGGGCACGTGGCTGGAGCGCGGCACGATTCCTGCGGTCCACGCGCCATTGCTGGCACGCTTGCCGACAGTGGGTGCCACCGAACTGGGTTCACTGGTGCCACCCTATCTGGACGTGGCGCGGGTGATGATCCGCAACGAGGATGGACGCCGCATCACGGTGATGGTCGGTGGTGCTCCAAAGGGTGGGTTGCTGGATGGCGCGCTGATGGTGCTGCGCCTGATCGGCCTGTGGTTCTTCCTGCCGTTGATCGTGGTCACGCTGCTGGTGATGCCGACGGTGATCCATCGCGCGATGCGCGGCGTGCGCCGCTCCGCGCAGCAGGCCAAGGAACTGGACATCGGCCAGCCGGGCGCGCGCCTGGATGCGCAGCTGGTGTCCACCGAGGTCGCACCACTGGTGGAAGCGTTCAACGATGCGATCGACAAGGTGCAGCAGGGCTATGCAGCGCGCGACAAGTTCCTCGCCGATGCCGCGCATGAGCTGCGCGTACCGATCGCGGTGGTGCAGGCGCGCCTGTCGCAGCTGCCGCAGGGTGAACTGAAATCGCAGTTGCTGACCGACGTCGCCCGCCTCGGCAACGTGGCTGAGCACCTGCTCGACCTGCAGCGTCTCGATCGCAATGTCGGCGCGCTGCAGCGGCTGGACCTGGCGTTGCTGGTGCGCGAGGCGGCCGCCGATCTGGCGCCGCTGGTGGTCGGCGCCGGTTATGGCTTCGAGGTGGATGCGCCGGAGTCGCCCGTGTGGATCCATGGCGACAGCCTGGCGCTGGGGCGGGTGATCGCCAACCTGGTGCACAACGCCATCGTCCATGGCGGCGGGCGCGGCACGATCTGCGTGCGCCTCGATGCACGCGGCCTGCTGGAGGTCAGCGACCAGGGCGCCGGCATTCCGGTCGGCGACCGCGAAGCGATCTTCGAGCCCTTCCACCGCCTGCGTGCAGCCGGCAGCGGCAGTGGCCTGGGCCTGCACCTGGTGAAGGAAATCGTGCAGCACCACGGTGGCTCGGTCAGCGTTGGCGAAGCGGCTGGCGGCGGCGCCAGCTTCAGAGTCAATTTCCACCGCGGTACCGTACGGCGCTGACAGGCGCACGGGGAAAGGCCCGATAGGCAGCCTGCGGCCTCCAGCGGCAGGCTGGGGAAATGGTTCCCGATCGATCCGCCCCGGCCCTGTTTGGCTTTGGCTGCGCTGCAGGCCTGGTGCTGGGGGCGCTGGCCTGCGTGCAGATGCCGATGTTGCTGCCGCTGTGGCTGAGTGTGCCGATGGCGATCGCCGGCGCCGGCGGCTGGCTGTTGCCCTGGCGCGGCCGTGCCTGGGCCGCGGCCCTGCTCGGCCTGGCCTGGGCAACGGTGCACGGGCACTGGGTTTTGCATGGCCAGCTGCCACCCGGCGCGCCACCGCAGGATGTGCAGGTGCGGGGCCGGGTTGCCGACCTTCCCCAGCAGGGGCCCGGCTACACGCGTTTCGTACTGCATGTCGAAGATGCCGGCGCGCTGCCATCGCTGCGTGGCAAGCGCCTGCAGGTGACCTGGAGCGACCCGTGGCGCGGATCGCCAGCGCACGAGGCGGAGGGCGGGCGCCATGCGGTTCGCGCAGGATCGCATTGGCAGTTGTCGTTGCGCGTGCGCGCGCCACGCTCGCGGATCAATCCCGGCGGCTTCGATGGCGAGCGCCACGCCGTGCTGCGGGGCATCTCCGGCAATGCCTCGGTGCGTGATCCGGCCCGTGCGCGGGAGTGGCTGCCGGCGCAGGGCCTGCAGGCCTGGCGGGAACGCAGCAGTGCGGCGATCGCCGTGCAGGTGGCACATCCTGCCGCGCGGTTCGTGCAGGCGCTGGCACTGGGCGATACCCGTGGCCTGTCCGATGCCGACTGGGAACACCTGCGCGCGCTGGGCCTGACCCATCTGGTCGCCATCTCCGGTTTCCACGTGGGCGTGGTGGCTGGCTTCGGTGTACTGCTGTGCCGCTTGTGGTGGTGGCTGTGCCCGCTGCTGGGACGGTACTGGCCACGGCCGCAGGCCGCCGCATGGGGAGCGGCGCTGGCCGCAGCCACCTATGCCGTGGCGGCGGGTGGTGCGCTGCCGACGGTGCGCGCGGGGCTGATGATCGGGCTGGTTGCACTGGCCAGGGCCGGGCGTCGCCCGGTGGGCGCAGGGCAGGGGCTGGCGTTGGCTGCGATGGTGATGCTGTTGCCTGCGCCGCTGTCGGTGCTCTCGGCTGGATTCTGGCTGAGCTTCGGTGGCGTGCTGTGGCTGCTCTGGTGCCTGCCGAGGACGGGGCCGGAGGGAATCGGTGGCGGGCTGCGCGGGTTCCTTGCCGCGCAGGGTGTTGCCAGCCTTGGGCTGCTGCCGCTGTGCATCGCCTTGTTCGGCGGGACCGCGCGGCTGGGGCCGCTGGTCAACCTGCCGGTCATCCCGTGGTGGACAATGCTGGTTGTTCCGCTGTCGCTGCTCGGTACCGGCCTGCACGTGCTGCATGACGGCGCGGGGCGTTGGGCCTGGCGTGCCGCGGCCTGGCTGTTCGAGCTCAGCTGGGAGGCCCTGCAGCCGTTGGCACTGCATCCGCAGGCGATGTGGTGGCTGGCCGAGGCGCCGCGCTGGGCGCTACCCGTGGCCTTGCTGGGCGTGTTCTGGTGGCTGCTGCCGCGCGGCGCCGGCGGTGGCCTGGCGGGCCTGCTGCTGTGCCTGCCGCTGCTGTGGCCGGCCCGGCATGCACCGGCTGCGGGGGAACTGGAGCTGCTGGTGCACGATGTCGGCCAGGGCACGGCGGTGCTGGTGCGCACGGCGCGGCACGCGCTCTGGTACGACGTGGGGCCGCCGACTGGCGGCGAGGGCCACGAACGCATCCTGGTCCCGGCCCTGCGCGCGCTCGGCCAGGGGCCGCCCCGGCAGGTGATGCTCAGCCATGACCACCTGGATCACACCGGCAGCCTGCCCAGCCTGCGACGGCAGTTGCCCGGGCTGCAGCTGCTGGCGCCACCGGGCAGCGCCATCGGCGGCGCCACGCCCTGCCAGCAGGGGATGCGCTGGGAGTGGGACGGGGTTGATTTCCAGGTCCTGCACCCGGCGCCGGGCAGCCGGCAAGCCGAAAACGAGGACAGTTGCGTGCTGCGCATCGCCAGCCGTCACGGCGTGGTCCTGCTGCCGGGTGACATTGGTCGACCGGCCGAGGGGGCGCTGCTGCAGGCGTACCCGCACGCGCTGAGGGCGGACGTGGTACTGGTGCCGCACCATGGCAGCGGCGGCAGCTCCAGTGCGCCGTGGGTTGCGGCGGTGTCGCCGCGGCTGGCGGTGGTCTCGGCCGGGCACCGGAACCGCTTCGGCCACCCGCGCCAGGAGGTGGTCCAGCGCTGGCAGGCGCAAGGCGCGGAGGTGCTGGCCACGGCCGACTCCGGGGCGATCCGCGTATGGCTTGGCGCACAAGGCCTGCAGCTGCGTGAACAGCGCATCCATGCATCCCGGTGGTGGGATGCCGCTGGGCGGGCGCGGTCGGCTGCTATCCTATCGCCGATCGAACAAGCGGCCGTTGGGCCGGAGGGTTGAAACGTGTGGGAACTGGTCAAGGCCGGTGGCTGGCCGATGGTGCCGCTGCTGCTGTTGGGCGTACTGGCTTTGGCGATCATCCTGGAGCGTTTCTGGTCCCTTCGGCGGACTGAAGTGCTGCCGCCCGGCCTCGGCCAGGAAGTGCGCAACTGGGCCGCTCGCGGCAAGCTCGACCCGGCCCACCTGCAGACCCTGCGGGCGAATTCGCCGCTGGGCGCGCTGCTGGCTGCCGCACTGGAAGCCCGCAACCGCCCGCGCGACCAGATCCGCGAGCGCATCGAAGACACCGGCCGCCACCTGGTGCACCGCATGGAGCGATTCCTGAACGCACTGGGCACCATTGCCTCGGCGGGCCCGCTGCTGGGCCTGCTCGGCACGGTGATCGGCATGATCCAGATGTTCCTGGGCATCCTCGACCACGGCGTGGGCGACGTGAACCAGCTGGCCGGCGGCATCGGCAAGGCGCTGGTGTGCACCGCCACCGGCATGATCGTGGCGATTCCGGCGCTGATGTTCCATCGCTACTTCAAGGGCCGCATCCACGGCTACGTGGTGGAGATGGAGCAGGAAGCCAGCGCCCTGCTGGATACGCTCGACGGCCGCCCCGGGGTGATGAACCCGGCCCCGGCCGCGCGCCAGTCCGGCGCCGCCACGGCGAAGGCCTGATCGATGCGTATCGGCAACGACCGATCCCAGGATGAGCCGCATATCGACCTGGTGCCGCTGATCGACGTCATCCTGGTGCTGATCATCTTCTTCGTGGTCACCACCACCTTCGACGCGCGTTCGACGCTGCAGGTGCAGTTGCCGACCGCCAGCCAGCAGCAGACCAACGAGCCGCCGCGCTCGCTCAGCGTGCTGATCAACGCCGAAGGCCGTTACTTCATCAACGACCAGGAAGTGCTGCGCAGCGACGTAGAGTCGGTCAAGCAGACCATCGCCGCCGTGGCCGGCAGCGATCGCGAGCAGACCGTGCTGCTGCGTGCCGACGCACGCACTCCCTACCAGGCCGTGGTGACCGCGCAGGACGCGCTGGGTCAGCTCGGCTTCCGCCGTATTGCCATTGCAACAGCACCCGAGGTGCGTCCATGAGTTCCAAACACGCGCCGGTGTGGCCGATCTACAAACGTCTGCTGGGATACACCCGTGCCTACTGGGGCATGATGGTCGCCGCCGTCATTGCCATGGCGGTGGAGTCGGTGGCCGGCTACCACTTCACCAAGCTGATGGAGCCGCTCGTCAACCGTGGCTTCGTTAATCCCGAACCGAAAATGGCGGTGATCCTGCCGCTGACCATCCTCGGCCTGTTCCTGATGCGCAGCGCTGCCACCTGGGTGAGCGACTACGCGCTGGCCAAGACCGGCCGCAGCGTGGTGCGCGACCTGCGTGAGCAGGTGCTGGCCAAGTACCTGCATCTGCCGTCCTCGCATTTTGATACCGAATCGACGCCGGTGATGGTCAGCCGCCTCAACTTCGATACCGAGCAGGTCACCCAGGCCAGTGCCGATGCGCTCAAGACCGTGGTTGCCGACACCCTGACCATCATCGCCATGCTGGCGGTGATGCTGCAGATGAGTGTCAAGGTGACCGTGGCGATGCTGGTGGTGGTGCCGATGATCGGCGTGATCGTGTCCTATGTTGGCAAGCGCTACCGCCGTATCAGCCGCGGCATCCAGGACGGCATGGGCACGATGGCGCAGACCGCCGAACAGTCGCTGGCGGCCCAGCAGGAAGTGAAGGTGCACGGCACCCAGCAACACGAAATGTCGCGCTATTCGCGCCTGGCCAACCGCATGCTGGCGCTGAACATGAAGGTGGAAATCACCCGTGCCGGTGCATCCAGCGTGGTCCAGTTCCTGGCCGCGCTGGCGCTGGCGGTGATCGTCTGGGTATCGACCCGTGAAGCACTGGCAGGCCGCCTCAATGCCGGCCAGTTCATGGGCCTGATGATCTCCATGACAGCGATCATCCCGTCGCTGCGCCGCCTGACCAGCGTGCAGTCCTCGATCTCCCGCGGTGTGTCCGCCGCCGAACGCCTGTTCGGCATCCTCGACATGCAGGTCGAGCGTGACGAGGGCCGCAACAACGTGCAGCGCGTGCGCGGCGAGCTGGCCTTCGACCACGTCATGCTGCGCTACCGCGAGGACAGCGGCATTGCCTTGGACGACATCAGTTTCGTGGCGAAGCCGGGTACGGTCACCGCCATCGTGGGTCGTTCCGGCAGTGGCAAGACCAGCCTGATCCGGCTGGTGCCGCGCTTCTATGAGCCCAGCGGTGGTGTGATCACCCTCGATGGCGTCGCGCTGGATGACTATCCGTTGGCCGACCTGCGTCGGCAGGTGGCGATGGTCGGGCAGAAGGTCATGCTGTTCGATGACACCATCGCGGCCAACATCGCCTATGGCATGGAAGCGAGCGAGGAACAGATCCGTGCGGCGGCCGAAGCGGCCAATGCGTGGGAGTTCATCGCGCGCATGCCGCAGCAGCTGCAGACCCCGGTCGGCGAGAACGGCGCGCTGCTGTCCGGCGGCCAGCGCCAGCGCCTGGCGATCGCCCGCGCGATCCTGCGTGACGCGCCGATCCTGATCCTCGACGAAGCCACTGCCGCGCTGGACAACGAATCCGAGCGACTGGTGCAGGATGCGCTGCAGCGCCTGATGCCCGAACGCACCACACTGGTCATCGCGCACCGCCTGTCGACCATCGAGCATGCCGATCAGGTGCTGGTGATGGACCACGGCCGCATCGTTGAACGGGGTACCCACAAGGAGCTGCTTGCCATGGGTGGCCTGTACCAGCATCTGCACAGCATGCAGTTCCGCGAAAGGCAGGACTGATGGCTGGCAAGGGTACCCAGACCCCGCCGTACTGGTACGACGGCAGCCCGGTTCCGTGGGCGATGCGCCTGCTGGCGCCGCTGTATGCCGGCGTCACCGCGCTGCGCCGCCGTGCCTACCGGCGCGGATGGCGCAAGCGCTACGCGCTGCCGGTGCCGGTCATCGTGGTTGGCAACATCACCGCCGGCGGCACCGGCAAGACGCCGTTGACCATCGCCCTGGTCGAGCGCCTGCGCGCGGCCGGCTGGAAGCCGGGCGTCGCCAGCCGTGGCTATGGCCGTGAAGACGCTGACAAGCCGCTGTGGGTGCAGGCCGACACGCCGACCGCCAAGGGCGGTGACGAACCGGTGCTGATCGCCTGGAAGACCGGCGTGCCGGTGCGCGTGGACGCCGACCGCGTGGCCGCAGGCAGGGCACTGATCCAGGCCGGCTGCGACGTGATCGTCTGCGATGACGGCCTGCAGCACTACCGGCTGGCGCGCGACATCGAGATCGAAGTGGTCGATGCTCAGCGGCGCTACGGCAACGGCCGGATGATTCCCGCCGGACCGCTGCGCGAGCCGGTCAGCCGTGCCGGCGAATGCGATTTCCGCGTGGTCAACCTGGGCCAGGCCAATGAGGAAAGCGCGGCACAGGCCTGCGGTTTCGGCCAGTGGCCGATGGCCCTGCACATCGACAGTGCGCAGCCGCTGGCCGGTGGCCGCGCGCGCCCGTTGTCGTACTTCAAGGGCCAGCGTGTTCATGCGGTGGCTGGCATCGCCCATCCACAGCGCTTCTTCGACATGCTGCGCGCGCGTGGCATCGGCGTGGTGCCGCATGCCTTCGCCGACCACCAGGCCTACCAGCCGCAGGACCTGTCGTTCGGCAGCCAGCTGCCGGTGCTGATGACCGAGAAGGATGCGGTGAAATGCCGCGCGTTCGGCAACGATTGGCATTACGCGGTGCCGTTGCGTGCCGAGCTGCCTGCCGCGTTCTGGGTGGCGCTGACCGACCGCCTGGACAAGCTGCGACCGAACTGAGCGGCGCGGCGACGCTTGCATTCATGCGCCGCCGGCCGCATCCCCGTTGTAACGAGCCTGCCGAGTATTGCCCCATGACCGAATTCGTCGTCGCCATTCCGGCCCGCTATGCCGCCTCGCGGCTGCCGGGCAAGCCGCTGCGCCTGCTGGGCGGTGAGCCGCTGGTGCTGCACGTGGCGCGCCGCGCGCTGCAGGCCGGCGCTGGCGAGGTCTGGGTCGCTACCGACGATCAACGCATTGCCGACGCGCTGTCCGGGCTGGCCGAGGTGAAGGTGGCCATGACCGCCACCTCGCATGCCTCCGGTACCGACCGCCTGGCCGAGTGCGCGCGCATCGCCGGCTGGGCCGACGACACCGTGGTGGTCAACCTGCAGGGTGATGAACCGTTCGCGCCGGCTGCGGGAATCCGTGCGGTGGCCCAGGCGCTGGTTGAAGGCAATGCGCCGATGTCGACCCTGGCGACCGCCGTGGAGGATGCAGAAACCCTGTTCGATCCGAACGTGGTCAAGCTGGTGCGCAACGTGCGCGACGAGGCGATGTACTTCAGCCGCGCGCCGATTGCCTGGCACCGAGATGGTTTCGCGCGCAGCCGCGACACGCTGCCGGAAGGGCATGCCTGGCTGCGCCACATCGGCATCTATGGCTACCGCGCCGGTTTCCTGCAGCAGTTCGCGGCGATGCCCCCGGGCCAGCTGGAGCAGGTCGAATCGCTTGAGCAGCTGCGCGTGCTCGAGGCCGGCTACCCGATCAGCGTGGCGATCTCGCCTGAACCGTTCCCGGCGGGCATCGACACGCCCGAGGACCTGGAGCGCGCCGAAGCACTGCTGCACACGCTGGCTGCCCGATGAAGCTGCTGGTCGTCTGCCTCGGCAACATCTGCCGTTCGCCGATGGCCGAAGGCGCGCTCCGCGCACGCCTGGACGCTTCGCCACTGGCGGGGCGCGTGCAGGTGGATTCGGCCGGCACCGGTGACTGGCATGTGGGCGAGCCGCCGGACCGGCGTGCGATCGCCTGCGCGGCCGGGCACGGCGTGGACATCGGCGGCCTGCGTGCGCGCCAGCTGCATGCCGCTGATTTCGACCGCTTCGACTGGATCCTGTGCGCCGACGAGGCGAACCTGCGGGACGCGGGAAGCTTGGTGGCACCCGCCCAGCGTGAGCGGCTGGCGCTGTACCTGCCCTGGTCGGGCGGGGAGGGGCAGGCGGCCATCCCGGATCCCTACACCGGCGGCAGCGAGCACTTCGAACAGGTCTGGACGCTGGTCGACAATGCTGCAAAACGTGCAGTGGCACGACTGTTGCATGACGCCGACTCCGGCATAATCGGGCCATGAACGTCCAGCCCGTCCCGGACCTGCCCGAGTTCGCCACCTGGCTCAATGCCGCCCCCTGTACCCTGACCGAACTGCGCGGTCGGCCGGTGGCCCTGTTGTTCGTCAACGCCGCTTCTGCCTGGAGCGCGCAGCGCTTGGCCGAATTCAGTCAATGGCTGTCGCGTCACCCTGGCATGCTGCAGCCGCTGGTCCTGCAGGTACCCCGCTTCGATTTCGAGCGTGACGCCGGCGCCGCACTCAAACTGCTGCGCCGCCAGGGGCTGTCAATGCCGGTCCTGCTCGATGCCGACTGGGATGGCTGGCGTCGCTTCGGCATCACATCGTGGCCGACCGTGGTGCTGCTGGACGCGCAGGGTCGCGAGCAGCAACGGCTGGTCGGGCTGGGTGCTCCGGGAGAGCTTGAGCGTGCGTTGAATGCGCTGTGCCACGGCGCGCCGTCGGCACCGCCGCGCGGCGGTACCGAGCTGCATCCGGAGCCGCGGCAGGCCCTGCGTTTTCCGCTGGGCCTGGCGGTCAGCACCGAACGCCTGTACATCGCCGACAGTGGCCATCACCGCATCCTCGAATGCAGCCACGGCGGCCGCATCCTGCGCCAGTTCGGGCTGGGGACGGCCGATTTCATGGACGGCAACCTCGCCGAAGCGGCGTTCCATCGCCCGCAGGCGCTGGTGCTTGAGCGCGACGCGCTGTACGTGGCCGACACCGGCAACCATGCCGTGCGCCGCATCAACCTGCTGACCGGCATCGTCGACACGCTGTGCGGCAATGGCCGCCCCGGTGCGCCGGTGGAGGGCCCGGTAGCACAGGCGCGGCAGGTCTCGCTGGACCACCCGGTCGGCCTCGCCATCGCCGATAACCAGCTGCACATCGCCATGGCCGGCGACAACCGCATCTGGAGCTACCACCTGGGTCAGCGCAGCCTGCAGTGGCGCGCCGGCAGCGGTGCCATCGACGAGCGTGACGGCAGCGGCCACCTGGCTGCCTTTGCCCAACCGACTGCGCTGGCCGTGGTGCAGCAGGTGCTGTACGTGGCCGATGCGCTGGGCTCCTCGATCCGTGCACTGCAGCTGCGCGGGGATCTGGTGCAGACGCTGGTCGGGCAGGGCCCCTGGCGTTTCGGTGACGAAGATGGCCCGCGCGCGCAGGCCAGCCTGCAGTTCCCACAGGCGATCGCGCTGAGTCCGGATGCGCCGCTGCTGTGGATTGCCGATACTGGCAATGGTCGCCTGCGCACGCTGCGGCTGGGCGGTGGCGAACTGACCACCCAGCCGCTGCCGCGCCGCCTGCACGGCCCGGCCGGGTTGGCCGTGGGTGCCGGTGCGGTGTGGATCGCCGAGACCGATGCCCACGCCGTGCTGCGATTCGACCCCGAAAGCGGCGTGCTCAGCGAAGTGCCGATCAGCGAATGACCGACGTTCCCGCCCCGGCCTTCGACGGCAAGGCCTTCGCGGCCCAGCTCAGTACCGCCCCCGGTGTGTACCGCATGTACGCGGCCGACGACACCCTGCTGTATGTCGGCAAGGCACGTGCGCTGCGTAACCGAGTCGGCAGCTATTTCAACGGCAGCCCGAAGAATGCGCGGATCATGTCGATGATCTCGCAGATCGTGCGCATGGACGTGACGGTGACGCGCTCGGAAGCCGAGGCGCTGCTGCTGGAGAACCAGCTGATCAAGTCGCTGTCGCCGCGTTACAACGTCTCGCTGCGCGACGACAAGACCTATCCGCATGTGCTGCTGACCCGCGAGGACTGGCCGCGCATCGCGCTGCATCGCGGCCCGCGCGCCATTCCCGGCCGCTATTTCGGGCCGTATCCCGGCGTCACTGCGGTGCGCGAAACGCTGAACCTGATGCACAAGCTGTTCAAGCTGCGCAGCTGCGAGGACAGCGTGTTCCGCAACCGTTCGCGACCGTGCCTGCAGTACCAGATCGGGCGTTGCAGCGCGCCCTGCGTGGAGCTGGTGGCGCCTGCCGAGTACGCCGAATCGGTGCGTCGCGCCGCGCTGTTCCTGGAAGGCAAGAGCGACGAACTGACCCGCGAGCTGGGCGAGCAGATGCAGGCCGCCAGCGAGGCACTGGAATTCGAGCAGGCCGCGCGCCTGCGTGACCTGATTTCCTCGCTGCGCAGCATGCAGACCCGCCAGTACGTGGATGGCCGTGCTGCCGATCTGGATGTGCTGTCGGTGGCCATGCAGGGCTCGCAGGCCTGCGTGCTGCTGCTGGCCTTCCGTGATGGCCGCAATCTCGGCACCCGCCCATTCTTCCCTCGCACCAATGGCGAGGAGAGCCCGGAGGAAGTGCTGGCCGCGTTCGTCTCGCAGTACTACATCGAATTCGAGCCGCCGCGCGAGATCCTGCTGGACCGCGAGATTCCCGACGCCGACCTGCTGGTTGCCGCGCTGTCGGCCTCGGCCGAGCGCAAGGTGCAGCTGAAGTGGAACGTGCGCGGCGAGCGTGCCGGCTACGTGGAACTGGCCAGCCGCAACGCGCAGCTGACCCTGGCCACTGAACTCAACAGCCGCAACGCGCAGCACGCGCGCAGTGATGCACTGCGCGACATGCTGGGCCTGGCCGAGCCGGTCAAGCGTGTCGAGTGTTTCGACATCAGCCACACCCTGGGCGAGGCCACCGTGGCCTCATGCGTGGTGTTCGACGCCGCCGGTCCGGTGCGCGCGCAGTACCGCCGTTTCAACATCAGCGGCATCGAGCCGGGCGACGACTATGCCGCCATGCGCCAGGCCATCGACCGCCGTTTCCGCCGCGCGGTGGAAGAGCAGGGCGTGCTGCCGGATGTGCTGCTGATCGACGGCGGCGCCGGCCAGCTGGCACAGGCGCAGGCCGCACTGGCCGACCTGGGCGTGGAGGGCGTACTGCTGGTGGGCGTGGCCAAGGGCGTGGAGCGCCGCGCCGGCCACGAGGCGCTGGTGATGCCCGACGGCCGCGAGCTGCGCCCGGGCGCGGCCAACCCGGCGCTGCAGTTCATCCAGCAGGTGCGCGACGAGGCGCACCGTTTCGCCATCACCGGCCATCGCGGCCGCCGGCAGAAGGCGCGGATGACCAGCAAGCTGGAGGACATCCCCGGTATCGGGCCGCGCCGCCGCGCCAGCCTGCTCAAGCATTTCGGCGGCCTGGTGGGCCTGAAAGCCGCTGGCGAAGCGGAAATCGCCAAGGTGGAAGGCATCAATGACGCCCTCGCGGCACGTATCTACGCTAACCTGCACGGGTTGGCCACGCCTGATGCGGCCGAGTAGAGAGAGAAGCACGCAAGCATGAAGTTGACCCTGCCCACCTGGCTGACGTTGTTGCGGATCGTGATGATCCCGGTGCTGGTGCTGGTGTTCTACCTGCCCTACACCTGGACCAACTTCGCTTCGGCGGCGATCTTCGGCCTGGCCGCGATCACCGACTGGCTCGATGGCTGGATCGCACGCCGTTACCAGCTGGAGTCGGCCTTCGGCGCCTTCCTCGACCCGGTCGCGGACAAGCTGATGGTGGCAGTGGCACTGTTCCTGATCGTGCAGGGCCATCCGACGCCGTGGATGGCGTTCTGGGCGGCGGTCATCGTCGGCCGTGAGATCGCGGTATCGGCGCTGCGCGAATGGATGGCCGAGCTGGGCCAGCGTGCGAAGGTGCGCGTGGCGATGATCGGCAAGGTCAAGACCACCGCGCAGATGGTCGCGCTGCTGTGCCTGCTGTACTCGGTGGCCCCGAACGTGCCGGTGGAAGACATCTGGATGGGCTGGCCGGTGTTCCATATCGGCGACTGGACCCTGGCCATTGCCGCGGTGCTGACCCTGTGGTCGGGCCTGCAGTACCTGCACGCCGCCTGGCCGAGCCTGCGCGATGACGAGCGCGCCGCGCGTGAGCGTGCGCGGCAGAAGAAGCTGGGCAACTGAGCGCCGGGGTCGGATCCCTTTCCGCAGGAAAGGGCGCTGACCCCACGGCCGCCGCCATTCACGCATGGCCTGGATCTACTGGGGTATGCCGTCTTCGACGTGCACATGGTCCATTGATGCGGATGTAAATCCGCCAATGAAATGCGCTTCGCGATGCTCTGGGCGCTTGGGTGCAAAGGCGCCTGATCGGAGCGCCCAGTCGTACGCCCCTTCATTCAACGGATAGCAGGTGAGCACACCCGTCAGCGCGTGTTTGGCTGCCCATGACAAGCCTGCCTCACGATTGCCGAAGACGCCCCCGGCGAAGCGCGCGCCTGCGCCGTGGAAGACCCAGATCTCAGTTGGTTTGGTGTTGATGTTCGAGCCTCGGCTGGATGTACACCGACATGGATACAACATGTCGGTCGCTTCGCGAAGCCCCCTGAAAAAACCGCTTGACGCCCTTTCCAGAATAGGTAGAATTTCGCCTCCCAAGCGGGAATAGCTCAGTTGGTAGAGCGCAACCTTGCCAAGGTTGAGGTCGCGAGTTCGAGTCTCGTTTCCCGCTCCAGATTCAAGAAAAACGCTCCCGCAAGGGGGCGTTTTTCGTTTGCGTGTTCCACGCTTCATCCTCACTTCACCGCCACTCCTTCGCCTCACCACGCGGCAGTTCGAAGCTGCATCTCCGACTCTCCACGGCGATGTCGCAATGTCCCAAACTCCTTCCGCCTACGACCACGAGGTGGTCATCGTCGGCGCCAGCTTCGCCGGTGCCGCCTGTGCACTGGCCGCTGCCCAATATGGCCTGCGCGTCTGCGTACTGGAACGCAAGGCCGACCCCGGTGAGCGCCTGCACACCACCGGCATCGTGGTGAAGGAAGCGATGGAGCAGACCTGGCTGGGGCGCATGCCCGAGCACCTCGTGCAGCGCGTTGCCAACGTGCGCCTGTATGCGCCGAACCTGCGCAGCGTGTTGCTGGCCGCGCCGGGCTATTACTTCCTCACAACCGATACGCCGAACGTGATGCGTTGGCTGGCCAGCGAACTGCGCGCGAACGGTGTCGACCTGCGCCTGCAGCAGTCCTTCACCGACGCTCGTCGCTGTGGTGACGGCTGGCAGGTGGAAGGGGCAGGGCGCTGCGCCTATCTGGTCGGCGCCGACGGCGCACGCTCACGCGTGGCACAACGCACCGGGCTTGGCCAGGTGCGCGACACCCTCTACGGCGTCGAGCGTGAGTTCGCCGGCCTGCAGGTGTCGCAGGGCGACGCGCTGCATTGCTTCGTCAGCAAGCACTACGCACCGGGCTACATCGGCTGGGTCGCGCAGAATCCGACCGGGCTGCAGGTGGGATTGGCGCTGCGTCATGACCCGCAACAGGCACGGCCGCCGGATATCGATGGCTTCCTCGACCACGTGCGCGATGTGGTCGGCATTCCGCCTTCGGCGCGTCCCTCGGCCACCCGCGCCGGCTTGGTCCCGTGCGGCCGGCCGGATGGGCCGTTCACCGGCCAACGCGTGATCCTGACCGGCGACGCGGCAGGCATCGTCTCGCCGCTGTCCGCCGGGGGCATCCACTCCTCGTGGCGGCACGGCTGGGCGGTCGGCGAGGCGATTGCCCGCCATCTGCGTGGGCAAGGGCCGGAAGCGGAACGGGTGGCGCGGCGGGTGGCGCCGGCATTCCATGGCAAGCGCCTGCTGCGCTGGGCGATGGACCATCTGCAGGCGGACTGGCCGCTCAATGCACTGCTGCACACGGCGGCCACGCGGCGCATCGCCGAGCAGGTCTACTTCCACCGCCGTGGCCTGCGAACCTGAGGTATCGGTCCTGGGGGCCTGAACGCCTCCCCGCAATGCAGGCGAAAATTCCTGTTGACGCCGTGCAGCAATATCGACACAATAGCGCTCCTTCGACGCAGGTCGAACGAAATCTGCGGGAATAGCTCAGTTGGTAGAGCGCAACCTTGCCAAGGTTGAGGTCGCGAGTTCGAGTCTCGTTTCCCGCTCCAGATTCAAGAAGAACGCTCCCGAAAGGGGGCGTTTTTCGTTTGTCATGACGTTGGCGGCACGGGGCGCTACAGTCGCGCCATGGCATCGTCATGGCGGGCGTGATATCGACGGCCTGGCGGGACGATTCCAGCGTTAGTGTCGCAATCGGAATGGCGGGGCGTATCGGTCGTGGGGATGACCGCAGGCGCGGGGCTCGGGGAAGGTGGCAACAAGACGCAATGACCCGGATGTCGCACCAGCGTTCCGTGCGTCGCATGCAGTGAAAGGCTGGCGAAAGGCCAACGCCATCGTTGCCTGAACCGCATGCGTGCTGTGACCTTTTTCGGACCATTTCTCCATGTTCGCTCCACAATCGCACGGTAGCCTTCATGCTCCTTCTACACGTTGGCGGGCTGGTGGTCAGGCGTATCACTTCAGTGGCAGTGCCCAGGACAGGGCGCGGACTCTCCCTGCAGGCAGTGCTGCGCCCCGGTGCGTTGTTGGCAACCCTTGCCCTGGCCGGCTGCATGTCGGTGCCCGTCCCGGGCCTGCCTGATCGCACACCCAGCGCCTGGACCCAGGTACCGCAGGGCCAGGGCGTGGCGGTGGACGCCAGGCAGTGGTGGAAGGTGCTGGCCGACCCGGCGCTGGATGGCCTGGTCGATCAGGCGGTCGCCGGCAATCTCGACCTGCAGCAGGCCACCTTGCGCCTGCAGGCCGTTCGGATCGTCTCTGGCACGTCCGACTCGCGTTTCCTGCCGGAAATCTCCGCCAGCGCCAAGCAGGTGCAGGACGCCGCTGCGGTCGATACCTACTTCCATGCCGGCATTGAAGCGATCTGGGACCTGGGCCTGTTCGGCGCCGCCGAGAGTGCGCAGCTGAGCGCGCAGGCCTCGGCCGGCAATGCCGAGGCGCTGCGCAATGCCGCGCAGGTCGCGGTGATTGCCGACGTGGTGCGCAGCTATCTGGACCTGACCGTGGCGCAGGCCCAGCAGGATCTGCTGATGCGCCAGCAGGCCGTGGATGACCGCGGCGAACAGTTGGCCCTGGTCCGCCAGCGTCTGCGCCTGGATGAGCCGGGCGAGCTGGAACGCCTGCGTGCGCGCCAGGCGGCGACCCGCGCCGCCACGGCACAGGCCCGGGAAAACGCCGACAACGCGGCCCGCGCCCTGGCATTGCTGCTGGGCCGCGATGGCCCGGATCCGGCCTGGCGTGCGTACCGAACGCCGCCGACGCTGGGCACGTTCTCGTTGCAGCAGGTCCCAGCGGACCTGTTGCGCCATCGTCCGCAGATCCTGCTGGCCGAATCGGAGGTGATGCAGGCCGCCGCCAGCAAGGGCTCGGCGCGCGCCGCGATGTACCCGCGGATCAGCCTCGGCGGCTCCATTCTGTATGCCTACAACCTCACCCAGAACGCGCGCTCCAATTCCGACTCCAGTCCGTCGATCGGTCCATACGTCGATATTCCGCTGTGGGACTGGGGCCAACGCCGTGCGCGTTTCCATGCCGATGAGAAGCAACTGGACGCCGCGCTGCTCGGGTATCGCAAGGCCGTGCTGGAAGGCGTGAGCGAAGTGGAAGGCGCGCTGGGCAGCCTGGCGCGCCAGGACAGCAGCATCCAATCGCTCCGTGCGGCCAATGATGCCGCCAACCAGCAGGTCAAGCGCCAGGTGCGGCAGGTGCAGCTGGGCCTGTCCAGCGAGTTCGATGGGCTGGACACGCAACGTGCCGCGCTCGCTTCGCAGGCGGATCTGATCGGTGCGCAGGGCGCGCGCGTGCTGGCGTTTGCGTCGCTGTACCGCGCCCTTGGTGGCGCACCGCTGCCGGTCGAGGCTGAGGGCGAACCGCAATGATCGCGCTGGCCCGCAAGACCCTGGCCTATGAGTGGCGCCGGTTCCTGCCGGTGGTGCTGGCGATGTGCTTCGCCGGCGTGCTGTTGATCGTGCAGGCGGCGCTGGTGCTGGGCATCTTCGGTACCGCCGCGATCTATGTGAAGGCATCTTCGGCCGATATCTGGGCCGGTTTCCCCGGTACCCAGAGCGTCAACTACGGCCATGCGATCAGCGCCGATGTGGAAAGCCACCTGCGCATGGATCCGGATGTCACCCGCGTCGAGCCCTACGAATGGGTCGATGGCGAATGGCGCTCAGGCGCGCAGGGCACCGGCAACGTGTCGGTGTACCTGTCCGGCATCTCCACCCAGGACGACGCGATGATGTTCGCGCGCATCCTGCCCGCCGACCTGCGCGCGCAGTTGCGCGAGCCGGGTGCGGTGATCGTCGACAGTGCCGATCTGGATACGCTCGGCGTGGACCTGCAGAACAACCGTGCCTGGATCAATGGCAAGGCGGTGCGCGTGGTCGCCGCGCAGCCAGGCCTGCGTGGCCTTGGTGGTGTCAACGTACTGGCTTCGCTGGATACCGCGCGCGCCATCGCCGGTACCGACCCACATGAGGGCAGTACCTACTTCGTGGCGGGCCTGCGCTCGCCGGACCTGGCCGACCGCGTGCGCGATCGCCTGGCCGCGTCAATGGGCCAAGCTACGCCGGTCGAGTTCTGGACCGCGCCGGAGTTCGCCAGCCGCTCGCAGCAGTACTGGCTGTTCGACACCGGTGCCGGCATCGCGGTGTTGTTCATGGCCGTCATCGTCTGCTTCGTCGGCGCGGTGATCACCAACCAGTCGTTCGCGTCGGTGGTGGCTGGCTCGGTTCGCGAGTACGCCACGCTCAATGCACTCGGTGCAGGCCGCTATGCGCTGGCACGGGTGGTGTTCGAGCAGGCGTTGCTGATCGGTGGCGTGGGCATGTTGCTGGCGGCGGCCTTCAGCACGGTGGTGCTGTTGATCGCGCAGACCCAGCGCGTGCCGGTGCAGCTGACGCCGATGGTGATCCTCGGTTGCGTGGCGCTGGTTGCGGTGATGGCCATGCTGTCGAGCATCATGGCAGTGCGCAGCGTGGTCCGTTCCGATCCATCGTTGCTGCTGCGTTGAGGACCGGCCGATGACCTCCAAACATGCCGTCGCCCCCACGTTGCAGGCCGACGCACTGGAAAAGGGCTTCATGTCCGGCGATGTGCAGGTGCCGGTGCTGCGTGGCCTGTCGCTGGACATCTATCCCGGCGAGCTGACCCTGGTATCCGGCCCATCCGGCTGCGGCAAGAGCACGCTGTTGTCGCTGCTGTCCGGCCTGTCCGCGCCCGATGGTGGTCGGGTACACGCACTTGGCC
Organism: Stenotrophomonas sp. Sm2128; assembly: GCF_030985535.1. NCBI lineage: Bacteria > Pseudomonadati > Pseudomonadota > Gammaproteobacteria > Lysobacterales > Lysobacteraceae > Stenotrophomonas > Stenotrophomonas sp. Sm2128. Next base: position 25,431 of record NZ_JAPTFQ010000019.1, on the reverse strand, counting down.
AGGATGTGGGGCACATGACCCGCAGCGAGGTGGAGCGCTTCCGCCTGCACCATGTCGGTTTCGTGTTCCAAGGCTTCAACCTGTTCCCGGCACTGACTGCGCTGGAACAGGTGCAGCTGCCGCTGGGCTACCGCGGCATGCGCAATCGCGAAAGCGAACCGCTGGCGCGCAAGGCACTGGAAGAAGTGGGCCTCAGCCACCGCAGCCACATGCGCCCGGCGCAGCTGTCCGGCGGCGAGAAGCAGCGTGTGGCCGTTGCCCGCGCCTTCGCCAAGTCGCCGACGCTGATCTTCGCCGACGAACCCACCAGCGCGCTGGACGCCGAGAACGGCCAGCGCGTGATCGACATCCTGCATCGCTACGCACGTGCGCATGGCGCCACCGTGCTGTGCGTGAGCCACGATCCGCGCCTGATCCGGCATGCCGATCGGGTGATCGCCATGGAAGACGGCATGGTCCGTGACGACCGCCGCCAGAACGAAACTGTAGAGTCCGCCCCATGACCAAGACGTCGCACCTGCTTCCCCTCAGCCTGGCCCTGTCCGCGGCACTGCTGCTCGGCGCCTGTTCCAGGGACGCGCCTGCGCCTGCACAGTCGCCTTCGGGCAAGGCCGGTGCAACCGCCGTCGGCAAGGTCGCGGTGGCGCGCGGCATCATCGACGTCGAGGGTGGCCTGATCGCGCTGGCACCGCCGGTGGATGGCTCGATCACCGCCGCACCGGTGAAGGAAGGCGCCACGGTGAAGAAGGGGCAGCTGCTGCTGTCGCTGGATGGTGCCTTGCTGCAGCAGGAGGTGGCGATGGCCAGCGCCGATCTCGCCCTGGCCAATGACCGCCTGAAGGGCAGTCAGGCGCAGCTGCGCGAACTGGAGCGCAACGCTACTCGCCTGTCCACGGGGGCCAGCGAAGGCGTGTCGTCCAATCAGCAGGCCGATGCGGCCAAGCAGCAGCTGGCGGGTGTGCGCGCCGATGTCGACGTGGCCAGTGCGCAGGTCGACATGGCCCAGCACAAGTTGGAACACGCCAGGCTGAAACTGCAGCAGATGTCGCTGAGCGCGCCGGAAGCCGGCACCGTGGTCGGCCAGGTGCCGGGCGTTGGCGCGTTCGTGCAGGCCGGCAAGCCGGCAATCTCCCTGCTGCCCGCGCGCCCGCTGCAGGTACGTGCCGAACTCAGCGCGGCCTACGCCGATGCCGTGCAGGTTGGCATGCAGGCCACCGTGGTGCCGGACAGCGACGGTGCCGAAAACACCAGCACGCTGCCGCCTGCACGCGTCGTACGCATCAGCCCGGTGTTCGCGCAGGCGCGCCTGCCTGAAGATGCAGGGCGTGGCGTGGCCAAGGTGGTGGAGTGTGTACTGGAGTTCGATGGCGAGGCCAAGGCGCGCTTCGGCCAGCATGTGCGGGTGGAGTTCCGGAAGTAAGCCTAGTGCTGCGGCGGGGGCGCATCCGCGCGCCCTCGACGCCTGAGCACCCGCCATGCGCTAACCGCCGACACCATGCATAGCGCCAGCAGCAGTCCCACGTCCAGCAGCAACAACCACAGCAGATGCATGCCGTGTACCGGCGGCTGGTGCATGGCTGACAGCATCCACGGCACCGACCATGCCAGCAGCAGGGCGAAGGCGATCAGCAGGCGCAGCCACAGTCGTTTCAGTCGCCACGGCCGCACGATCAAGGCGGCCACCACCAGTTCGACGGTGCCCAGCAACGCGAACACGATGACAGTGCTGGTCGGGTAGGGCAGTTCGGCGCCCTCCAGGTGATGCAGCAGCCAGTAGTCCGGGGTGAAGCCGGCATTGACCAGTGCGGCGATCAGCGCCAGCCAGGTCAACGCAACCAGCAACCAGAACAGGCGGACGTAGCGTCTAGGCATCGGCGGTGTCCGTGGCGGCAGGCAGGCGCTTGCGTGATGCATACCACGCGGAAATGGCGATCGCGGCCAGTGCCAGCAGGCCGGGCCCGAGGGTGAAGTACAGCAGGCGCAGCGGATGGTTGTGCATCAGTGTCCAGCTCGCGAACGCCAGGGGAATCGCCAGCACCAGCAGCTTGGCAAACAGTGGCCGCAGCACCGCGATCAGCGGCTGGGCGCCAATGAACATCCAGAACAGATAGAACTGGGCGATGCCCAGGCCGATGTCACGATGTGAAGCAAAGCCGAAATGGTCGCGATACCAGTTCATTCCTATCGGCATCAGCGCCCAGTACAGCAGGGCCACCAGCAAATGCAGCAGCAGGGCGATCAACAGAGGCGTGCCGCGAAGGAGCATGGGCGAACGGGGCCGGGCGGGGCAGCGTACCCCACTGCGGACGCCCGTGACCGCATGATGTGAAGACTGTTGACGGCGTGAAGGAATTTGGACACAATAGCGCTCCTTCGACGCAGGTCGAACGGAATCTGCGGGAATAGCTCAGTTGGTAGAGCGCAACCTTGCCAAGGTTGAGGTCGCGAGTTCGAGTCTCGTTTCCCGCTCCAGATTCTACAGGGCCCCGGCAGGGGCCTTGTTTTTCTCCCGCCATGGCAAGGCGGGGCACGTTGGGCAACAAGGCTTTGCGCGCAGTCAGAAAGGTGAAATCGCTGGTGTGTTTTCCGGATTTCCGGTAGCATGTCGGCTTACGCGGGAATAGCTCAGTTGGTAGAGCGCAACCTTGCCAAGGTTGAGGTCGCGAGTTCGAGTCTCGTTTCCCGCTCCATGTTCCGACAGGCCCCATCTTGGGGTTTTGTCTTGTCAGGGCGCCAGTTCCTGGCGCGCAGTACGTTGGCCTCATGGCAGAGTGGCTATGCACCGGATTGCAAATCCGTTTACAGCGGTTCGATTCCGCTTGAGGCCTCCAATTGAAAAGCCCTGACTCCGGTCAGGGCTTTTTGTTTTTCTGCGATCTGGAATGTGCTGTACGAGCGCTATGATCGGGTCTGGGCCTTAGCGGACTTCATGCGGATGACTCCCCGACGCATCGTGGAAACCTGGATCGAGCGCTTCAACGCAGGCGATGCTGCTGGCCTGGCGGAGCTGTATCACCCCGACGCGATCAATCACCAGGTCACCCAGGACCCGATCAAGGGCCGCGATGCGATCCGTGCCACCTTCGAGCGTGAATTCAGCACTGCTGAAATGGTCTGCATTCCCGAAGTCATCCATGAGGCCGGCAATGTCGCTGCGCTGGAATGGCGCGACCCTCTTGGCCTGCGTGGATGCGGCTTCTTCACGGTTGACGGAGGATTGATCACGTTCCAGCGCGGCTACTGGGACAAACTCTCGTTCCTGAAGATGCACGGTCTTCCGATCGAGTGAGCCGCAAGGCCGGGCGGCATCCGTGCCGCCTTGGTCGTGGCCTGATGGGCTACAGCCTGGCCAGCGCCTGCACCGTGGCCTGCGTGAGCGGCTGGGGCAGGGCATCCAGCGTGAACCAGTCCAGGCCAGTCTGCACACCCGGCTCCTGGATGGAAGCCTCGGCACCCGCAGGTGCCCGTGCCTCGAAGATCGGCGCGACCCAGTGCTGCGCAAGCGCCGGCTCGAAATGATCGGCAACGCACAGCAGGCGCAACAGCGTCACTTCCAACGCCGTCTCCTCGCGGACTTCGCGGACCACGGCAGCCTCCACCGTTTCCATCCAGTCGACTTTGCCGCCAGGCAGGCCCCAATACCCGCGCTCCGGATCGCGTCCGCGCTGGATCAGCAGGATGCGGCCGCCGGCATCACGGACGACGGCGCCGCATCCAAGGCGGGGAATCTGCAGTTCAGTCATGGCGGTGAATGAAGAAGGGGTTGTCTTCATTCTTGCATGCACGCCGTGTCAAGCGAACCCGCGCTAGGCTGGGCACCTGCGCATCAAGAACTTCACGGGTGTGTCGCATGCTTATCCGGCAACTCAGCGCTGACGACGCCGATATTCTCTGGCAAGCACGGTTGCAGGCGCTTCGCGAGTCGCCCGCTGCGTTCCTGTCCACGCTGGCCGAAGCGCAGAATGACTCGGCGGACGTGATGCGCGCCCAGCTTGCTGATCCTGGTACGCGCTACTTCGGCACGTTCGTTGACGGCATGCTGGTGGGTTTCCTGCGTTTCGTGCGCCCGGTGCGAATGGCGCGACGGCATACGGCGGAAGTGCACAGTGTCCACGTGGGCACCGGCCACCGTGGCCAGGGTATCGCCCGCCAGCTTCTTCTTGCTGCGTTTGCATTTGCGCGCGCCGAGGGCATTGAATCGCTCACCCTCACGGTGCTGGAGGACAATGCTGCTGCGCGCGGGCTGTATGAATCGCTGGGTTTCAGCGTACTCGGCAGGGAGCCGCGCGCAGTCAAGCGCGAGGGCATCTACACGGATATCGTCTCGTACTGGATCACATTGCACTGACAGTGAAACGTTACTGCGAGCCCGGTCATGTTTCCTTGGCACGATGGGCCTGGACACACATTCATTCGACGAAGATAGGGCAATGCACGTTCAGGTATGCCGCTGGCAAAGCGTAGGGCCGCAACACCGTCAGCAGGCGGTGGATCTGCTTCGCCAGGCTTTCCCGGACATGCAGGGCGAGGGCTACGCCATCCCGGGGCCGGTCGCTCTGGTCCTGGCGATGGGAGGTGATCACGTTGTCGCACATCTCGCGCTGTACGAACGCAACGTACTGCTGGACGGCGAGCCGGAACGCATGGGCTTGATTGGCGGCGTGGTGGTGCGTGCCGACGTTCGCCGGCAGGGCATTGCCTCGCGGTTGATCGAAGCGGCCCATGCAGAGCTGCGCCGGCACGGTATCGATTTCGCCGTGCTGTTCGCCCTGGATCATCGGCACTATGCCTCTGCGGGCTATGTACCGATGCAGAACGAGACCTGCTTCATTGAAGACGGCCACGTACGCAGGTTCGTCTACCGCGGCGGCATGGTGGCCACGCTGGGAGCGCGCCGCTGGACCACGGCCTTGCTCGATCTGCAGGGCGAAACGGTCTGAACGGCGCCAGCGTGCAGTCGCCACCAAACCACCGTATCGTGGCGGTTGTCCAATGAACCAGGGAGCGGTGCAGGATGAAGGGGAAGGTAGTGATGGCGATGATGCTGCTGGGGTGTTTCCCGCTGGCATCGGCCCAGGTCTACAAGTGCAAGGGCGCTTCCGGTGAAACGGTATACAGCCAGAATCCCTGTGCTGCCGGCGCTGAACCCATGAAGCTGCGTTCCAGCCGTTCCTCCATGGAAACGGCGGGGGAGGCATCGAACCGCGCGGCGGTGTACCAGAACACCGAACTGGCCGACGCTGGTATCGCCGAGCGCAACTGCGTGCAGGGCGAGCGCTCGCGCATCTACGGTCCGCTGGAGTCGCGCAGCCAGCAGATCGGTCGGCAGATCGCCGAGTTGAACCGGCAGATGGCCGCGTCGAGCAACAACCTGGCCGGCGCAACCCGTGACTCGGGCATCCGTACGCAGATTGCCAGCCTGCAGCAATCGTTGAGTGCCGAGCGGATGGCGGCGGATACACAGATGGCGAGTGCGCGCGAACAGTGCGCCTCGACCCGGCGTGAACGCGAGCGCTCGGTGCGCGACAAGTTCAGCAACGTACCCGCGGGTACGCCATGAGTCGTTCCCGCTAGGCGGGAAGGCGCATGGGTGTCTCCGCACGGAAGTTGCGCCCGACCGGCGCGCTCACGCCCAGGTAGTGCCGGAACAGGTAGATCAGCGGTTTCCAGCGCGCCACATCGATGTGCTGGGTGCCGTCCACGGTGATGTCTTCGTGCGCATGCACGCAGCGGATGCGGCCTTCGACGATCACGAAGCCCTGGCCATCATCCTCGCCGGCTGAATGCATCGCCATGACGGTGGCCTCCACCTGCAGCGGGCACTCGGCAATGGCCATCGGAGCAACATGCGTCGACACGACGGCAGTGAATCCGCCCAGTGCGAACTTGTCGCGCACGTGCACGTAGCCCATCGCCTGCTTGGCGGTCGGCACCGGGTTACAGCCGGTTGCCCGCGCGATTGCCTCGACCTGTGCGGCCTGCGCGGATGAGGGGAAGTTCAGCACGCACTCGTTGCGCAGTTGCAGGTTGCGATAGCCCTGGCCCTGCGTACCGAGACCCAGCACTACCCGGTTGCCCAGCGCCCAGAACGAAGAAAGCGGGCTGATGTTGCTGCTACCATCGTCATTCAACGTGGTCATCAGCAGCACGGGCGTGCCTGGGTACAGGACCGAAGGGGTGATGCGGCGGCGATGGATCGAAGCGGTCTTCATGGCAGGTCTCGCGGTTGCGGGCGAGCACTGTGCCGCGCAGTCGGCTGCTGACGCTTCGGCCTGCATCGAACTGTTGGCAGATGACGGCATGCCACAATGGGGCATGGTCCACACCTCCGGTTCCCTTGTCAGTGTCGGTGCCCTGGTCGGGGACCAGGCGCGTGCCGCCATGCTGCTGCAGTTGATGGATGGACGGGCCTACACCGCGATGGAGCTGGCGCGCGTGGCCGGGGTAACGCCGCAGACGGCGAGCACGCACCTGCGCAGGCTGGTCGAGGGCGACCTGCTGGTGGCGGTGGCGCAGGGGCGTCATCGCTACCACCGGCTGGCATCAAACGAGGTGGCAGAGATGCTCGAAGGCATCCTGCGCGTGGCCGACCGTACCCCTTCCTGTACCGCTGCGGCCGCGCGCAGCATGCCTGCACTGCGCGAGGCGCGTTCCTGCTATCGGCACCTGGCCGGCGTGCACGCGGTCGCCATCACCGATCGCCTGCTGCAGGCGGGGCATGTACTGCCATGCGAAGGGCATTGGCAGATCAGCGCTGGAGGCGCCGCATTCCTTGCCGGACTGGGCCTGCCGTTGCGCGAGCTCCTGCAGCAGCCGGTGGCGGCCAACCCGGCGCGCTACTGCCGTGGCTGCCTGGACTGCACCGAACGGCGGCCACACCTGGCAGGGCTGGTCGGTGAGGCGATGCTGGACAGTTTCGTGAACAACGATTGGCTGCGGCGCGTCGAGGGCCGGCGCGAACTGCGGCTGACGCCACCCGGGCGCGAGGCGTTGTGGCGGCTCTTCAACCTGGCGACCTGAGCGGCGCGGCCAGTCTCAGCCACCCGCGACATGGCAAGGCGTTATGGTCGAGTTCCACGTCTCAGGGAGCTGCAATGGCGAGCAAGGACATCACGGGTCGCTTCGGGCACGGAGCGAATCGGAAATGAGCAAAATCATGGCAGATGTGCGTTGGCTGACCTTTCGGTTGAAGAACGGGCAATCCATCGGGCCGGAGCGGCTGAAGGACGGATGGGTGATTGCCTCGGAAACCGCCCGCTGCGAGGTCCGCCGCGAACATATCGAGGGATCGGGCCTGGTGTACGCCCTGTATGCGCCGGCCAACCTGGCCTCACCGCGGCGCGCGGAAATGCGCATGCGCGAATTCCTGATGAGCTCGGGCTACACCTTCACGATGGGCACGCTGGGCGGCTGATCCCCGCCTGCTGCGGCTGCGGGCGCACGGCCAAGACCTGGCCGATCGCGCCGATCTGACCGCGCGCATCGAACGGCACTGTGCTGGTCGGCCGACACCCGGGTGGCCAAACGGCACCGACATGTCGAAGCCCAGCCACTCGCCTTCGGACATGCCGAACAGGTGCGCGGTCAGATCGAGGGGAGGCGGCACATGCTGCGCGGGTCCCTGCACCGTAAGCGTTGCCAGCGTGGCGGACGCGTTTCGCTATGCGATGGACTCAGTGTTGCACTGTCTTCAAGGCATCGACAACCTGTGCCTCAGAGAAGCCACAATGTCCTTCGCCCACCGATGGCAGTACCCGTGGCGCTGGCCGCGCACCGGCGTGTGCGGCCAACTGCGGATACACCGTCTGCATGTGCGGCACGATGGTCGGGTCGTTGTGGTTGAACTGGATCACCAGCGGGCGCTGCAGTGCGCCGGTCAGCGCCAGCGTCGCGCGCACCCTGGCCTGCGCGGCAGGTACAGCATCGATGCGCCGCACCCCGGCGTTGAATGCGGCGTCATCGCCGAAGCCGCTGTAGACCATGCCCCTGTTGCCGACCGGCATGCCACCGCTGCGTGTGGCCAGCTCGTGCAGGACCAGGGCGTGCAGGCTGATCGTGCCGGCCACTTCATCGGGGGAAACCTGCAGCCGCTGCGCCAGCAACGCGGCATGCGCCGGGTCGCGTTGCAGCGCGGTGGCGATGCCCTGGTAAAGCTCACTCTGGGGCAGCGTGGCTGCTTCGCGCGACGCCAACCCGGTGACCGGCAGCCCCTCAGCCTTGGGGAAGAAATAATCGAACGCGACCAGTGTGGTCAGCAGGTCGGCCGCGATCTGTTCGCCACTGAGATTGGCGCCGCACAGCGACACACCACCGGCATAGTGCTGCGGGAAACGCTCGAGGCTGCCAATGGTTACGGCACCACCCATCGAGAAGCCCAGCATCCAGGTGTGTCGCACGCGCTTGAGTTCACCCAGGGCATGCTGTCGCAGGTGTTCCATGTCGGTGATCGCCTCGGCCACCGCCCAGCCTTGGCTGGAATACGCGCTCTGCGCGACGGCGTAGCCCGCGCCCAGCAGTGCTGCGGTGCTGTCACCGGCGGCCATCGGCGTGGTGCGTGGCACGCCCACGGGCTCATAGCCATGGGCCAGCATCACCAGGTCGCCGTTCCAGTCTGCCGGTACATCCAGCCGCCAGGGGGCGCCCTGCAGCTCGCCGCTGAGCGTGCGTGGTGCCGAGGTTGGTGCTGCCAGCGATGCCGTCGAAGCATGCAGCAGGCCAAGGGCGAGGGCACATCGAAGCAAGGGGCGCATCGTGGTCATTCCATGCGGGAATGGCGCAGAGCATAGATGCCAGCGGAATGTTGCGCGCGCTGCACTGCCGCAGGGGATTGCGGGCCGTACAGGCGGCGCTCTACGCTGGTGGCATGGCTCCGCACGTCACCGCGTCGATTATCCGCATTCCCCAAGGGAAGGCGGGGTAGCGCGCGGTCGTCACGGCCCTGCAACCCGCCCGGGAAGGCGGATTGCATGCAGCGCTCTCCCGGGAACTGGAATCCACCGAGGAGATCGCAGATGCAACACCCTTCATCCGCCGATGGCGGCGCAACCCTGCACCTGCTGTGCGGCAAGATCGGCGCAGGCAAATCGACGTTGTCGCAACAGCTGGCGGCCAAGCCTCGCCACGTATTGATCAGCGAAGATGCCTGGTTGGCCACGCTGCACCCGGGCGAAATCCACTCCGTCGCCGATTATCTGCAGCGCGCAGCCACGCTGCGCAGCGTGCTGACCGATCATCTGCGTGCGCTGCTGCAGGCCGGCGTCTCGGTGGTGCTCGATTTCCCCTTCAACACGCCCGCCACCCGCGGGTGGGCACGTGCGGTGTTCTCGCCAGTGGGCGCCGCGCATCAACTGCACTTCCTCGATATCGCCGACGAGGTCTGCAAGGCGCGGCTGCGTGCACGCAATGCATGCGGCGAGCATCCCTTCCAGGCCAGCGATGAGGAATTCGAGCAGATCACCCGCCACTTCGTTGCACCGGCAGCAGAAGAGGGTTTCATGGTGATGCGCTACACCGAGGCAGGCTCGGCATAGCGCGGTCGGCTCAGTCGCCGAATGCCGGCTTGCCTTCGGTGGCGGTGCGCACGAGCGTCCTGCGGAAGGTCTCGACCAGGGGGCGCAGGTTGATGCGGTGCCAGGCCGCCCACAGCGGTGTGCGGTAGCTGAACCACGGCAGCTCGCGCAGCACCACGCCGTCCGGCGCCTGGTGATCCAGGCTCTGCTGGACGGTGGTCAGGCCCAGGCCGGCGGCAACCAGGCCAAGCGCGGCCAGTGGCTCGGTCGCTTCCATGGCGATGGTCGGGGTGAACCCGGCTTTCGCACACGCGGCGATGAAGGTGTCGTGGCGCAGTGCGTTTTCCCTGTGCATCACGCCGATCCACTGCTGGCTGGCCAGATCCTCTGGCGTGATGGTCTCTGCACTGGCCAGTGGGTGGTCGGCCGGCACGGCCAGCAGCATCGGGTCGTTCAGCACCTGCGTGGCTTCCAGGTCCGGATCGTTGAATGCCGGTGGTTCGCAGACCAGGGCGATGTCCAGGCTGCGTTGCCGCAGGCCTTCCAGCTGCACGTCCGACTGCTGGTTGTAGAGCGCGATATGCACCGCCGGGCGATCGCCGCGCAGTTCGCGCAGGGCGGTGGGCAATACGCCGGAGTGCATCGCGTACTCCAGATAGCCGATGCACAGGCCGCCTTCGTCGCCGCGGCCGAGCCGGCGCGCCAGCGATTCCAGCCGGTTGGCATGGGTCAGCAGGGCCCGCGCCTCGGCGAGGAAGGTACGGCCATCGGCGGTCAGCCGGATGCGCTGCTGGGAGCGTTCGAACAGCTGCAGTTCCAGCCGTTCCTCCAGCTGGGCGATCTGCCGGCTGAGCGGGGATTGGGAGATGTGAAGGCGCTCGGCAGCGCGGCCGACGTGTTCATCTTCGGCGACGGCCACGAAGTAGCGCAGTTGGCGGAGGTCGAGCATAAGACCTTGTGGGACTCAAGATAATTAAATTATGTCTTGGACAGTCTTATCGGGCAAGCCTAGCCTGTGCCTCAACTTCAACAACCTCCCCAAGGGGGAATCCATGAGCATCAACACGCTGCTGGCTGGCAAGACCCTCGGCTTCGGTACCGCGCCGCTGGGCAACATGTTCCGTGACATCCCGGAAGCCGAGGCCCAGGCCACGGTGGACGCGGCCTGGGAACAGGGCACCCGCTACTTCGATACCGCCCCGTTCTATGGCGCAGGCCTGGCCGAGATCCGCCTTGGCGACGCGCTGGCCAAGCGCAACCGCGATGACTTCGTGCTCAGCACCAAGGTCGGCCGCCTGATCCTGGACGAAGTGGAAGACACCAGCGCCCGCGACCTTGGCGAGAAGGGCGGCCTGTTCGTCGCCGGCCGCCCCAACAAGCTGGTCAACGACTACTCGGCCGATGCCACCCTGCGTTCGATCGACGACAGCCTCAAGCGCCTGAAGACCGATCGCCTGGATATCGTCTGGGTGCACGACATCGCACAGGACTTCTATGGCGATGAGTGGCTGTCGTACTTCGAGACCGCACGCCGCGGCGCCTTCAAGGTGCTGACCCGCCTGCGCGAGGAGGGCGTGATCAAGGCCTGGGGCCTGGGCGTCAACCGTGTCGAGCCGATCGAGCTGACCCTGGACCTGGACGAAGCCCGTCCGGATGGCTTCCTGCTGGCAGGCCGCTACTCGCTGCTCGACCACGAGCGTGCGCTGCAGCGGGTGATGCCCAAGGCGGCCGAGCGCAACACCGGCATCGTGGTCGGCGGTCCGTACAGCTCCGGCGTGCTGGCCGGTGGCAGCCACTTCGAGTACCAGAAGGCGTCGCCGGAGATCCTGGCCAAGGTCGAGCGCATCAAGGCCATCGCGGCCGAGTACGGCATCAGCATCAAGGCGGCCGCGTTGCAGTTCTCGCTGGCCAACCCGGCAGTGGCTGCGGTGATTCCGGGCGCCAGCCGTCCCGAGCGCATCGCCGAAGACTACGCCGCACTGAAGGAAATCATCCCGGCCGGGTTCTGGCAGGCGCTGCGCGCCCAGGACCTGGTCGCGGCCAACGCCCCGCTGCCGATCGACAACATCTGAGTCCCGAAGGAGACATTCCCATGGCAACTGCTTTTGTATCCATCACCGTGCCGACCCCGGCCGACCAGGTCTGGAACCTCATCGGCGGCTTCGATTCATTGCCCGACTGGCTTCCGTACATTCCCCAGAGCACGCTCAGCGAAGGCGGTCGCGTGCGCCATCTGGCCAATCCCGATGGCGATGCCATCGTCGAGCGCCTGGAAGCCTTCGACCAGGCCGATCGCAGCTACACCTACTCGATCCTGCAGGCCCCGTTCCCGGTCAGCGGCTATCGATCCACCCTGCGTGTGGTCGAGCAGGGCGACGGTTCGCGGATCGACTGGTCCGGTGACTTCACCCCGGTGGGCGTCAGCAATGAAGAAGCGTCCGCGCTGTTCGAGGGCATCTATCGCGATGGCCTGAAGGCCCTGGAAACCACGCTGGCCGGGTGAATGCCCGTGTGGCGTTGACCGCATGCAGGCGCCCCGGCCGGCCCGGGGCGTCTGCGTGTCAGGGTGCGGGCGTCGGTCCACCGCAGGCGACGCGATGCATGGGAAAGTCCATTGCCTGCTTCGGATTGTCCTGCGCGATCTCGATGCGCGCATGTGCGCGCTGGTTGTCGAGGCGCCGGTAGTGGATACGCTGTGGGAAGTCGTTGGCAGGATTCTCGAAGACCGCCTCGTTGGCATCGACCCGGGTGGCGTTGAAGTCCGTGGCGTTCTGGCCAGAGGGCAGGGCAGTCAGCACCAGGCGCCCATCATCGTGCTGGCGCAGTTGCATGAACTCGAAGCCGACGGTTCGCCCGTCACGCAGGCTGCGGCTGCTGCCGAACAGAGTGTTTCCAGCCAGGCTGGTCCATTGCTCGCCGGCACCGGGTGGCTGCCCATCAAGCTGCCAGCAACCGGCCAGCCAGGCCAGGTGTTCGATCTTCGAGGGTGAGGCGGATAGCGCGTGCGGGGCCGCGAGCAGCAGCGACAACAGGGCCAGGGCGATGCGGAGTGACATCGGTGCCTCCATGCGCGGGAATGTGCGGCCTGTATAGCGCCCGCCAGATCACACGGCCAGTGCCGTCCTTTCCAGTGCTGATTCCGATACGATCTGTCACATTGAGCTTGTCTCGTTTGACCCGAAGTCCCGTCATGGTCGACCGTCTCGCCATTCTGCTTGAACGCTTCGCGGTCACCGCCTCGGTGTTCCATGCCGGTGCGCTGTGCGGCATCAACACGCTGGAGGGTGAGGATGAAGCCGGGCAGCTGCACCTGGTGCGACGTGGCCCGCTGCAGGTCAGTCATGCCCAGCAGACCGTACAGGTGGATGTGCCCAGCCTGCTGCTGTATCCGCGGCCGATGCCGCACCGCTTCAGTACCGACCCACAGCAGGGCGCCGACATGGCCTGCGCGAACCTGCATTTCGAAGGCGGCCGGCTCAATCCGATCAGCGCCGCGTTGCCGGATTTCATCTGCCTGCCGCTGGCTGGGCTGTATGGCGGCAACGCAGCGCTGGAGTTGTTGTTCGAAGAAGCGTTCGAGCAGCGTTGCGGGCGCGCGGCGATGGTCAACCGCCTGTTCGAGGTGGTGATGATCCAGGTGCTGCGCCAGCTGATGGAAGGTGGCGAAATGCGCGGCGGTCTGTTCGCTGGGCTTGGCCACCCGCGATTGCGGCTGGCGCTGGTGGCGATGCACGAAGCCCCGGCGCAGGGGTGGACGCTGGAAGATCTGGCCGAGGTGGCCGGCATGTCACGCAGCGTGTTCGCCGCCAGCTTCCGCGAAGCGATGGGGACCACCCCGGGCCAGTACCTGCAAGGCTGGCGGGTCGGGCTGGCACAGCAGGCGCTGCGCCAGGGCCGGCCGCTGAAGCGGATTGCCGACGAGGTGGGCTATGGCAGCGAGGCGGCACTCTCGCGCGCGTTCAAGGCGCACACGGGGCAGTCACCACGCGAATGGCGCGGACAGGCGCGTGCTGGCACGGCCTGAGCCTTAGCCCAGCACCAGCCGGGCCAGCTTCATGCCACCGAACAGGCCGGCCAGGCCCAGCGCCACCGAGCCACCGGCATACAGCGCGGCCAGTCCGTGCTGCCCGCGCTGCAGCAGCAGGCCGATCTCCAGCGCATAGGTAGAGAACGTGGTGTAGCCGCCAAGGATGCCGGTGGCGAGCAACAGGCGAAGCTGCGGCGAGGCACCATTGCGCATCGCGAAGACCTCGACCACCACGCCCATCAGCAGGGCGCCGCTGATGTTGATCAGGAAGGTCGACCACGGCCAGGGGCTGCCGACGGCCACTCGGGCGCCGATCAGGTTGCAGGCGTGGCGCAGGCAGGCTCCGATACCGCCGCCGACGAAGACCAGGAAATAGTTGTTCAATGCTTGCATGGCGTGCCTCGAATGCGGGTTCGCAGGGTCAATGGCGAACGCCGAGGGCAGGCACGACCTGCCGTCGACGAACACCGGGTTCGTCCTGGCAGGAGCCATCAGCCTTCTCAGGCGGTTATCGGGGGAGCCCCATCCCCATCGCGGTCCATGCTACCAGCGGCGGTGCATTCACGTCATCGAGGTCGTCAGCACGCGGGCCACCTTGCTGCGGCTGAAGCCATCCATCAGCAGTTCGAACGCGAGCAGGTCCAGCGCCGCGTGGCGGCGGTGGTCGATCTCCAGGCCATTCTCGGCCACCAGGTGACTGACCAGCTCATAGGCGTCCTGCCAGACGTCAAGGTGGGCCTGGCTGGGAATGTAGGCGTTACCCGGCTCCCCGACGCCACGCCCGTTCACTCCATACAGCAGCTCGCGTGCGTCCAGCTTGGCCGCATCGGCGATGCGGAACAGCTGCTCGGCTTTCACATGGGACGCACTGACATGGTCGTTGAGCCAGTTGCTGATGGTTGCCGTGGTGGATTTGGCGGCGCGGGCCAGATCGGCCGGGCGGGGGTGCCCGGCTTTCTTCATGGCGGCGGCGAGTCGTTGGCCGAGAGTATTCATCTATGCAAGCCAGCTTAACGCGTGGAATGCGAAGAATCCTTGCCGCAAGAATAAGTCTGGTTAACAAAAGGGCAGACCATGACCGAATTCTGGAACAAGCGGCAGGTGCGTACGCGGCTGGGGTTCCAGACCGATGCGGAGCTGGCGCGCTTCTTCGGCATCAGCCGTTCCGCGGTATCGCAATGGCCGAAAGACTTCCCGATCCCCGCTCTGCGGCAGTACATCCTGCATCAGCGCTACCCGAACCTGTTCCCCGCAACGGGCGCCGCCGAAGTCGAATCCGCCTGAATTGCGCCGCCTTTTGTCGCATTTAGCATGCTAAGCGCATTCTGTTAAGTTCATTTAGCAAAATAGGAAAAACTGATCGTTTTGGCAGTACCTATTGTCGAGGCCTACCGGCTGCCGGACAGGTGCCTGGGGCGCGTTGTCGGCTTCACCCCATCCGGGAGGGGCGGGGTCCCGTATGTGGTTTCGTGAACGATTAATAATTTCAATCGCGAAAGTCGCTGCATGTAATTGACCTGTCGTGAAATCTGTGACTAATTTGGATCAACCGGGCGTGAAGCCTGGGAGTCTTTCAGTAGCACGCAAGTGAGTCGGTAGACCGTCAACGATGCAGAACAAGTCCAACGGAGGTCGTATGGAATACGGCATGCATGGCTTGGCTGAACGGGTACGCCGCGAACTGGAAGCCAGCTATCACAAACACGGATGCGGTCCGGCGTTCTGGGATACCTACCAGCAGGTGCTGGACCGGCTCGTCCCGCAGGGGACCGAGCGTACCGAGTTCACCAACGAAATGGCGCTGATCATCGAGCAGCTGGGCATTGTCCGACGCGCGCAGCTGGTACCACCGCACGCCGACGGGCCGCGTTGATTCAGAGCAGGCGCCAGGCGCCGCAGGCAAGCAGCGCCAGCAGCAAAGACAGCAGGGCCAGGGTCCGGGGTCGCCACCAGCGCTTCGGTTGTCCGGCCATCGCCTGCGGACTGCAGTAGCGCACCAGCCCCGGACCGAACCCGGCCCGGTGCTGTTGCTGTGCGCAGGCTTCCAGACAGGCGCCGCAGGCCAGGCAGTCGGCCTGCGGCCCCTGGCGGATGTCCAACTGCATCGGGCAGGCGCTGATGCAGGCCGCGCAATCGGTGCAGTCGCCAAGACGGTCGGCGCCGAAGGTCGGCATCGGTCCGGCCAGCAGCGGATGCGCGGCGCGGAACACGTAGTCCTGTGCAGTGGTCGGGTCGAGCAGGCCGCGGCCACGGCCCAGCACGCCGCCCAGTCCGGATGGGCGAGGTCCGCGTGGCTCGCCGCGGCGGGCGTCGTACAGCATGCGCGGCGTATGTGGATCGGTCAGCAGCGGCTGCATGCGTGCGAACGGGCACAGCGAACGGCAGACCTGCTCGCGCAGGAAGCTGGCGTTTGCCCAGGTGGCGGCGGCATAGAACAGCACCCAGAACGTTTCCCAGCCGCTCCAGCCGGCGCGCGGCGCTGCGATCACCAGCTCGGCGATCGGGCTGAACAGGCCCACGAAGGTGATGCCGGTCCACAGCGAGAGCAGCCCCCAGGCCAGCTGTGTGGCCGCGCGCGCAACGCGTGCCGGAAGCGCGCGGGCCACGCCGTCGGCGATCCAGTCGAAGGCACGGCGCCACAGTGTCTGCGGGCAGGCGTGGCCGCACCAGATGCGCCCGGCGAGGTGGGTGAGCAGTGCCAGCCCCACCGCGAGCACCGCCAGCAGGCCGACCAGCACCCCGACGTCTCCCGGCCACAGCGTCCAGCCGAACAGATCGAAGCGGCGGGCGTTGATATCCAGCAGCAAGGCCTGGCGGCCGTCCCAGCGCAGCCATGGCAATGTGTAGAACAGCACCAGCAAGGCGGCGCTGAGCGTGCCGCGCCAGTGCCGTGGTCTCGGTGTGCAGGTCGTACTCATCCCAGCGGCAGCTCGTCGTCGTCGCCGCTGGGCATCGGTCGCTGCAAGTACCAGGTGATCGCGCTGGACAGCGCCGTCACCGTCCAGAACATGAAGAAGCCGGCCGTGTAGCCCATTTCACGGCTGATCTGCGTGCCCGGGAAACTGATGGCCTGCAACCGCAGCGGGTCGACGAAGGCGAAGAACACCACGCTGGCCAGGCCGGCAGCGATGAAGCTGGGCCAGAGGATCGCGCCCCATTGCTGGATCAACTGCTGGCGACGGTTGGGAGAGGGTCTGTTCATGCTGTCCCGGATCGAAAAGTGGGCGGCGCGTATACTCGCCTGGGTTGGCGCGGCATCCGCAGGGCATGCTTCCTGCAAGCGTGCCAGCCTAGGTGCAGCGGACTGCGCCGACATTGATCTGGATCAACGGTGGTGCCGGCCGGCTGCGGCACACTGCCGGCACGCTTTGGGTACCCCGATGAACGCAACGCCGCCTGTCCTTCCTGTCGCCTCGCCCGAGCTGTGCACCGAGCAGGAAGTGACCCGCTTGGTCCACGACTTCTACGCCCGCGTGCGCGAGGAGGAGCGATTGGGGCCGGTGTTCGAGGCCCACGTCCACGACTGGCCGGAGCATCTGGCCCAGCTGGTCGACTTCTGGTCGGCGATGCTGCGCGGCACCCGGCGCTTCAAGGGTTCGCCGATGTCCAAGCACATGGCCATCGAGCTGGACAAGGATCTGTTCGACCGCTGGCTGGTGCTGTTCCGGATCACCACCGCCGAATGCGACAACCCGCCGATGGAGGAGCTGGCCAACGACGTGGCCGCGCGCATCGGTGACACCTTCTGGAAGCGCTACCAGATGCTGCGATGGCCGCAGGTCGGCCTGCCGGTGCTGGCGATGCCCGCCAAGGATTGATCTGGGTCAAGGCGGCGCAGGCCGCCCGGCGCGATGCTGGCGCCATGGACACGTTCTCTCCCGCCGCTGGTGGCCTGGCCTGGACCTTCGACCCCGACCTTCTGCGCCGGCACGACCGGCCGGGCCCGCGCTACACCTCGTACCCGACCGCGCCGCATTTCCATGATGGGTTCGACGCGCCGGCGCTGCGCCAGGCGATCGCCGACAGCAACCAGCTGGCCCGCGCGCTGTCGTTGTACGTGCATGTGCCGTTCTGTTCCAGCCCGTGCTTCTACTGCGGCTGCAACCGGGTGATCACCCGCGATCGCGGCCGTGGCCACAGCTATGTGTCGCGCGTGCTGGCCGAGGCCGATCTGCTGGCACCACAGTTCGAGGACGGTCGCGAGGTCATCCAGCTGCATCTGGGCGGTGGTACGCCGAACTTCCTCGATGCCGAGGCGATGACCACACTGGTGGAAGGGTTGCGCCGGCGCTTCGATTTCAGCGATTCACCGCAGCGCGATTTCTCGATCGAACTCGATCCACGCTTCATCGACACCCGTGACGTGGCCATGCTGGCGCGCCTGGGCTTCAACCGGGCCAGCCTGGGCGTGCAGGATTTCGACCCGCAGGTGCAGGAATCGATCAACCGCATACAGGGCGTGCAGCAGACACTGGACATCCTGCGCGCCTGCCGCGACAGCGGCATGCGTTCGGTCAACGTCGACCTGATCTACGGCCTGCCCGGGCAGAGCCTGGAAGGATTCGGCCGCACCCTCGAACGGGTGCTGGCGCTGCGCCCGGACCGCCTGGCGGTGTATGGCTACGCGCACCTGCCGCATCTGTTCCGGGCACAGAGGCAGATCGACGAAAGCCGGTTGCCGTCGCCGGAAGACAAGCTGGCGCTGCTGGGCCTGGCGGTGGAGAAGCTCTCCGCGGCTGGCTACCAGTACATCGGCATGGATCATTTCGCATTGCCGGAAGAGGATCTGTCACGCGCGCAGCGTGCCGGCCAGCTGCATCGCAACTTCATGGGTTACACCACCCACGCCGATACCGATCTGCTCGGCCTGGGCGTAAGTGCGATCAGCCATATCGGCGCCACCTACAGCCAGAATCCACGTGACCTGGCGTCCTGGGAGGACGCGGTGGACCAGGGGCAGTTGCCGGTCTGGCGCGGTGTCGCGCTGAGTGCCGACGACCAGTTGCGCGCGGAGCTGATCCAGCAGCTGATGTGCCAGGGCGAGGTGGATGGTGCGGTGCTGGGGCAGCGCCACGGCGTGGATTTCCAGCAGTACTTCGCCGAGGACCTGCGTTCGGTACAGCGGCTGCAGGAGGATGGCCTGGCCGAATACCGCGATGGCGTGGTGCGTGCGAGCGAACCCGGGCGACCGTTGCTGCGGTTGCTGGCAATGTGCTTCGACCCGTATCTGCGTGCCGCACATGAGCAGCCACGTTACTCGCGGGCGATCTGAAAGCGGGATGTGCTGCGTGCGTGTGGTGCCCGGAGCCGGGATCGAACCGGCATGGGGTTGCCCCCGGCGGATTTTAAGTCCGATGCGTCTACCAGTTTCGCCATCCGGGCCTGCAGCGCGGCGCCGATTGTAGCCTACCCGTGTCGCTGCAGCCGGATTGCGCGAGAGCGACGTGCTTAACTGTTATCCCTGTTCATGTCATAGTCCCAGCCACCGTTCCCAGGGGGGGAGCCACCCGATGTCGCTGCACGCGATTGCCTATGCCAGTGAGGCCCGCGCCGATCTGCGGACAACCGATCTTGATCGCCTGCTGGCCGACGCCACGGCATTCAATCGTGTAGCCGGTGTCACCGGTGTCCTGATGTTCGACGGCAGCCGCTTCCTGCAGTATCTGGAAGGCCCCGAAGATGGCATCGATTCGGTGTTCCAGCGCATCTTCAATGCACGCAGCCACGCGCAGATGAGGCTGTTGTGCCGCGCGCCGGTGGTGCAGCGTGCGTTCCCGCGCTGGTCGATGGGTACGCGGCGGATCGATGCGGACCTGCTGACCCAGATCGTTGACGCGGCGTGGCCGGGTTTCCTGCTTGGCAGCGGTGGTTTCGAGCGCCTGCTGCAGGCCTGGACCGGTGCCGACGGCGAGCTGGAACCCGCCGCGGTCGCGCTGGGTTCCTGAGCCCGCCTTGGCGGCGGGGTATCGGGGCCGGTAGGCTGTAGCCTTTCTGGTGCGGGTTTCCCGGAGTGGTACAGCGAATGAGTGGGTTGGCCCAAGCCATGGCGGCACGCATCCGGTTTCACCCGGTGCACGGGACATGCCGATGAGCGTGCCCGTTGCGGCGGCGGTGACGCCGCGTTTCGCCGTGATCGGCCTGGGTTACGTCGGCCTGCCATTGGCGGTGGCGTTTGGCCGGCACTGGCCGACACTGGGCTTTGACATCGATGCCGGCCGCATCGCGGAGCTGCGCGGTGGCCGCGATCACACGCTGGAGATGGAGGCCGACGAGCTGGCCGAAGCCACGCATCTGCAGTACGGCAGCGATCCTTCGCTGCTCGATGCCTGCAACGTCTATATCGTCACCGTGCCGACCCCGATCGATGCATACGAGCAGCCCGACCTGGAGCCCCTGCGTTCGGCGACACGGCTGATTGCCAGTCATCTTCGCGCCGGCGATCTGGTGATCTACGAGTCCACGGTGTACCCCGGCACCACCGAGGAAGTGTGCGTGCCGCTGCTGGAACAGGGTTCGGGCCTGGGATTCAACGAAGACTTCTATTGCGGCTACAGCCCGGAACGGGTCAGTCCAGGTGACCGCCAGCGGCGCCTGGCCGACATCCGCAAGATCACGTCTGGTTCGACCCCGGAAGTCGCTGCGGTGATCGATGGTCTCTACCAGCGCATCATCGACGCCGGTACGTTCCCGGCGCCGTCGATGCGCGTGGCCGAAGCAGCCAAGGTGGTCGAGAACATCCAGCGCGACGTCAACATCGCGCTGGTCAACGAGCTGGCGCTGATCTTCGACCGGCTCGGCATCGATACCCAGGACGTACTGGACGCCGCTGGCAGCAAGTGGAATTTCCTGCCGTTCCGGCCAGGCCTAGTTGGCGGTCACTGCATCGGCGTCGATCCGTACTATCTGCTGCACAAGTCCGAAAGCGTGGGCTACCACCCGGACCTGATCCACACCGCGAGGCAGGTCAACAACCGCGTCGGCGAGCACGTGGCGGCGCGCGTGCTGGCGATGCTGGCCGAGCGTGGCCGTGCACCGGCGGAGGCACGCATCCTGGTGCTGGGCGTGACCTTCAAGGAGGATTGCCCCGACCTGCGCAACAGCCGCGCGCTGGAACTGGCCCAGCGCCTGCGCGATGCGGGGGCGCAGGTGGAGGTGAGCGACCCGTGGGTCGGCCCGGCGGCATTGACCGGCGAGGGCCTGGATTGGCTGGCCGAACCCGGGGCAGGGCGCTACGACGCGGTGGTGCTGGCGGTGGCCCACGCCCGTTTCAAGGCAATGGATGAAGACGCAATCCGGGCGCTGCTGGCGCCAGGCGGCCTGGTCTACGACGTCAAATCGGCCTGGCCGCGCAACGTGGTTGACGATCGTTTGTAAGCCTTGGCAGCGAGCGGCGCGGTAGACTCGGGAACAGTTGCAACCGAGGAAAGCCATGCACCGGTACATCGTCTACCTGCTCGCCATCCTGATGTTCCCGATATGCCTGTGGCTGGCCACGATCTGGCCGGCCTGGTACTGGGGCGTCGGCCTGACTGCCGCGATGGTGGCATTGGGGACCTGGGACCTGCTTCAGAAACGCAGCACGCTGCGCCGCAACTATCCGGTGATGGCGCACTTCCGCTACGGGCTGGAATCGATCGGCCCGGAGATCCGCCAGTACTTCGTGCAGAGTGACCTGGAGGACGTGCCGTTCTCGCGCCAGCAACGTGCACTGATCTACCAGCGCGCCAAGAACGAGATGGACACGGTACCGTTCGGCACCCTGCGCAGCACCTATGCGGTGGACTACGAATGGATCAACCATTCACTGGCGCCGACCGCCATCGCCAAGCATGACTTCCGCGTGCTGATCGGTCCGAACTGTGCCAAGCCCTATTCGGCCAGCGTGTTCAACATCTCGGCGATGAGCTTCGGTTCACTGTCGGCCAATGCCATCCGCGCACTGAACGAAGGCGCACGGCGTGGTGGTTTCTACCACGACACCGGCGAAGGTTCGATCTCGCCCTATCACCGTGAGATGGGCGGCGATCTGGTCTGGGAAATCGGCTCGGGCTACTTCGGTTGCCGCGACGAGAAGGGTGGTTTCAGCGAGGAACGCTTCGTTGCCAATGCCGCCCATGACCAGGTCAGGATGATCGAGATCAAGCTGTCGCAGGGTGCCAAGCCGGGTCATGGCGGCGTGCTGCCAGCGCCGAAGGTGACTGCCGAAATCTCGGTGACCCGTGGCGTGCCGATGGGCGTGGACTGCGTGTCGCCGTCGCGTCACTCGGCGTTCTCGACACCGGTCGAGCTGCTGCAGTTCGTCGCCCGCCTGCGCGAGCTGTCCGGTGGCAAGCCGGTCGGTTTCAAGCTGGCGATCGGCCACCCGTGGGAGTGGTTCGGCATTGCCAAGGCGATGCAGGAAACCGGGTTGCTACCGGATTTCATCGTGGTGGACGGTGCCGAAGGGGGCACCGGCGCGGCGCCGGCCGAGTTCGTCGACCATGTCGGCGTGCCGATGCACGAAGCGCTGCTGCTGGTGCACAACACCCTGGTCGGCCTCGATCTGCGCGAGCGCATCCGCATCGGTGCAGCCGGCAAGATCACCAGTGCGTTCGACATCGCGCGCACCATCGCGCTGGGTGCCGACTGGTGTAATGCCGGCCGCGGCTTCATGTTCGCGCTGGGCTGCATCCAGTCGTTGAGTTGCCATACCGACAAGTGCCCCACCGGCATCGCGACCCAGGACCCGGCGCGCTGGAAGCATCTGGATGCACCGGACAAGGCCACCCGTGTGTACAGCTACCACGAGCACACGCTGCATGCCTTGAAGGAACTGCTGTGTGCTGCGGGCCTGAACGACCCGGCGGAACTGGGCCCGGAGCATATCCTGCGTCGGGTTTCGCCTGTTGAGATCCGTTCGCTGGCCTCGCTGTACCGTTACCTTGAACCGGGCGAGCTGCTGCACAAGGTACCGGATCACGCCGTGTTCCATGCGTTCTGGGCCGATGCGCGCAGCGATTCCTTCCAGCCGCCGCCGAAGATCCAGGCGCTGCGCGCCAGCAAGTCGCGATAAGGTGTTGCTGTAGATACCGTGTCGCCCTCGCCTAGGCAAGGGCCGAGCCCATGCTCGGCTGCTTCTCTCATCGCGATGTTGGAACGAAGAACCGTCGAGCATGGCTCGACGCTGCAAGGAGATGCCATGCGGTTCAGGACCGGCACCACGGATGACGTGGCCACGCTGTGGGCGTTGCGCACGCGTTGCGTGCGCGGGACCTGCAGCAGCCATTATCCGCCCGAAGTGATTGCGCCCTGGTCGGCCTCGCCACCGCCGTCGCAGTACGCGCGGTTGCTGGGGCAGGGTGGCTGCGTGGTGGCCGAGGATGGGCAGGGCGGCCTTCTTGGCTTCGGTGTGTTCGATGCCGATGCCAATGAAGTCGACGCGTTGTTCGTTGATCCTGATCGTGGCGGCCAGGGAATCGGCCAGGCGCTGATGCAGCGCCTGCTGGCAATGGCCGATCGTGAGCGTGAGGTGGTGCTGTCGGCCTCGCTCAACGCGGTGCCGTTCTACCAACGGCAGGGATTCATCAGCGTGCGCGAAGAGGTCTACCCGCATCCC
The DNA here is from genome assembly GCF_030985535.1 of Stenotrophomonas sp. Sm2128. Lineage (NCBI taxonomy): Bacteria > Pseudomonadati > Pseudomonadota > Gammaproteobacteria > Lysobacterales > Lysobacteraceae > Stenotrophomonas > Stenotrophomonas sp. Sm2128. The sequence goes on along the minus strand of NZ_JAPTFQ010000019.1, from coordinate 2,300 downwards.
AGCGGCGTGGCGCTGGCTTCGGTGAGCATGCGCAGGCCATGGTGAGCGCCGGGGACTGTAAGGCAGTCGAGGATGGCTCGACTCTACAATGCAGGCGTCACCGCCCGGCCAGCCACCCGATCACGCCCTCGGCGGCGCGCAGGCCACTGGCGTAGCACGCGGTCAACAGGTAGCCACCTGTCGGCGCCTCCCAGTCCAGCATCTCGCCGGCGCAGAACACGCCGGGCACGGCCCGCAGCATCAGGCCATCATCCAGCGCATCCAGGCGCACGCCGCCGGCGGTGCTGATCACCTCGGCCATCGGCCGGGGACGCAGCAGGCGCAGCGGCAGGCGCTTGAGCGTAGCCGCCACGGCAGGCAGGTCGTTGCCGGCTTCCTTACCCAGAATCTCGAACACCAGTGCGGCCTTCACCGCATCAAGGCCCGCCTGGCGACGCAGGTGCTCGCCGAAGCTGCGGCCCTTGCGCGGGCGTGACAGATCGGCCAGCAGGCGCGCCTCGTCGCGGCCCGGCACCAGATCCAGCCACAGCATCGCGTGGCCATCGCGGTTGATGGTCTCGCGCAGGTCCGCCGCCAACGCATAGATCAGGCTGCCTTCGATGCCGTACTCGCTGGCCACGCATTCGCCCTGCAGCGACTGTGGCTGTCCGGCCAGGTCGATCCAGTGCGCGACCACCGGCTTCAACGGTGCACCGGCATTGCGCTGGGCGAAGAACGGGGTCCAGTCCACGTCGAAGCCGCAGTTGGCTGACTGCAGTGGCGCGATGTCCACGCCACGGGCCTGCAGTGGTGCAACCCAGGCGCCGTCGCTGCCCAGCTGCGGCCAGCTGCCGCCGCCCATCGCCAACACGGCGGCATCGGCGTGGACATCGATCTCGCCGGCTTCGGTGGCGAAGCGCAGCGCGCCGTCGTTGCTCCAGCCGATCCAACGGTGGTTGGCATGCAGGCGCACGCCCTGTTCCTTCAGCCGGCGCACCCAGCCACGCAGCAGCGGCGCGGCCTTGCGGTCGACCGGGAACACGCGGCCGGAGCTGCCCACATAGGTCTCCACGCCAAAACCGCCGGCCCAGTCGCGCAATGCCTGCGCATCGAAGCCATCCAGCCAGCGGCCCACGGTCGTGGACTGCTCGCGGTAGCGGCTGTCGAACAGCGGACGCGGATCGGAATGGGTAAGGTTGAGCCCGCCCTTGCCGGCGATCAGGAACTTGCGGCCGGGCGAACCCTTGGCCTCGTACAGGTCCACCTCCAGACCGGCGGCGCGCAGGCGCTCGGCGGCGAACAGGCCGGCCGGGCCGCCGCCGATGACGGCGACCCGCGGAAGCGGTGCGGCATTACGGTTTGACATCGAGCAGCTCGACATCGAACACCAGCGACGAACCGGCCGGAATCGGGCCAACCCGGCGGTCGCCGTAGCCGTAATCCGGCGGGATCATCAGGGTGCGCTTGCCGCCGACCTTCATGCCAGCCACGCCCTCATCCCAGCCGCGGATGACCTGGCCGGCGCCGAGTGCGAAGGTGAACGGTTCGCCGTGCTTGAAGGAGCTGTCGAAGGTCTTGCCGTGCTTGGTTTCGGTGCGGTTGTCGTAGATCCAGCCGGTGTAGTGGACGGTGACCTTGCTGCCGGCAACGGCTTCGGTGCCGGTGCCGGGCACGGTATCGATGCGCTCGAAGGTGGTCAGGGTGCCGCCGGGCGGTGGGCCGGACGGTTCGGTTGTGCAGCCAGCGGCGGCGAGGGACAGCAGCAGGGGAAGCAGCAGGCGGCGCATCGGGCGTCTCCGGAAGGGCGCAGGGCGAGGGCGGCAAGGGTAGCGCATCGGCGCCGGGTATCATGGGGGCATGGCAAAACTCCTGCTCAATCTGCGCAATGTCGGCGACGACGAATATGCCGATGTCTGCACGCTGCTCGACCAGCACGACATCGCCTGGTATCGCACCGAACCCAGCCCCTGGGGCATCTCCAATGGTGGCCTGTGGCTGCGCGAGGACGCTGATCATCCACGAGCGAAGGCGCTGATGGCGGAATACCAGGCCGAACGCGGGCCGCGCATCCGTGCCGAGCGTGAGCAGGCATTGCGTGATGGCACGGCGGAGACCTTCGGCAGCCTGTTCCGGCGGCGGCCGGTCTACGTGGTGCTGGTGCTGCTGGGGATGGCCGGTGCGGCGGCGCTGGTGCTGCTGCCGTTCGTGCTGTTGCGGGGGTAATGGGGCTTCTGGCCGGGTTGCACCCGGCACCCGCAGACGCAACGGCAACAGCAACGTCAAAAGCCGGGCTTCAGTGGGAGGGCGGGGCGGTGTGGACA